>JBFMBP010000082.1 GCA_040755155.1 Candidatus Omnitrophota bacterium
TTCCAGCCTGCACAAGATATACTGGAGGCAAGATGCCTGCACTACAACAGGCAGTCAGCCGATAGCATCATTAATACTTTTTGCCGGATCGTCAGTGATGAATGATGAGTAAAAAAAGGTAACGATCTTCATCGCCCCGACATTCGATCCGAGACGCTAGGTATCAATCGCCGCCGAATTTGATTTGGAAATCGGCCGGCGTTTCGCATACGCCCGACTGCGTGATTTCGCCTTTCTCGTTCATCAGAAAATAGGGGCCAAAACGGCGGCCGTCTTTCACCGATGTGTAACTCTCGATTTGCAGGTTTTTGTGGAAGAATAGTATGCAGCCATTGGCTTTGCTATTTAGCATTTCTAAGTAATCTCGAACGCCCGCGTCTTGATAATGTATAACATAGCTCTTTTTGTTGGAATCTTCAACAAATAAATCAACCAATTTGTTGTCGATGTATGTCATTTTCATTGTTTTTTGTTCATCAGAATCCTCGATGTTGAGATAACGCCCTTTACCTTTAATTTCACTCGATTTCAAGCCAGGAAGGGATAGTGCTGCCTCTATAGGAAGACGCATTTTATCGGCCAGGTTCCGAATCTCCTGCGCTTTCGTTAGGGCGGCGTCGATGACGGATTGCGCAATCTTGCTTGACTCTCCGCTTTGCTCTTGACTCGCGTTTCTGACTGGAACTACAGAGGATGGTAAGATATTCTTTAGCATCAAATAAATAGCGATCAACCCAAGCAGGATGATTAGAAAGACTATTAATATTATTGCTATGCGTTTACGCGTCATTATTTGTCTCCTTAACCTATAGGTAAATATGGAGTAATTAAATTAAAAGTAAGATTCAATTACTAAAATCCCACCCTAATTGTCCCGGACTAGAAAGGTAACCGATATCCAGCCATCGTTGTGTATCTGGTAGTGTAATCCCCCCAGCTGCTCCCGCTTGTATGCCTTTATCAGTGCAGTTGTTATCATATAAATGATAGGTGCCAGGATTAAGATATAAATTTTTAGTGAATATCAAACCATTATAAAATTGTTGTTGGCTTATATAATATATTTTAAAAACTTCAAATGGATAAGTATCATCATTTGCGATTGTTCCTTAAGCAGTATAAGGTCCCAAAAAAGGGCTTAACGCCGGAGGTTGGACGATATCCCCATTTAATATTAGCGTATGGAAGAAGGTCGCTTGGAATTCCAGATGTGCCACTAGCCCAGAATCGCCAGAAAGTATGTCCTACATCATAGTTACCATTACCATCTGTTTCATATAGATCAGCATCGCCTCCTCTTCCGGGTTGGTCAACATATATGGTAAAAGTGTATTATGCAGGCGTAGGTGTTGGTACGGGCAACGAATTGATGACGATCGTCATCGTTTGCGCCATTACCGGCCAATTTCCGCAGCTGCCGCCGCTGCATGTGGTTCCCAAATATTGGGCAATAACTGTATATGTACCCGCACCAGGAAATACCATATTCGTATAATAGTTATTTGGATTATTGACACTGACAGAACCGTGCGAGCACGTCCAAATCCAGCCGTTTTGGGTGCAGCTTCCGCAGCACGTGCAATTCAAATTTCCATCTATTTCGTACAAGCCCATATCGAAATGGAGCGTAACGATGCCGTTGGCGGTTACATTTACGGTCGTTTGTCCCAGTTCACTCTGCGCCAACAGGTTCCATTCCGGCAATTTAAAAACCCAGACGGATAATTGGTCAGGAAAATCGCAGCATGCGGGCCAATTCGTGCATGCGTATCCCGGCATCGCGCTTGTGGTCGCCAACAATATTATTATAGCGAAGATGGATTTTATGGTAAAAGAGGTTCTTTTCATTTTATATTCCCCATTTTAATCGTGGATTTCTATAGTTATTCCTATTTAGTCTGTTTTCTTGAAATAGGGATCAATTCAGTTCATCGAAGCGATAGCGGCGGACGTCGCCTCCGGATTTTTTGACTTGCTGCAAATGCGCCAGCAGACGAATCGATTTTTCTTTGCAATCCATATCGGAATGTTCGATGCTTCTTTCGAAGCGTAGAATCACGTCTTCCAACAGCGGGGTTGCTTCCTCCAATTTGTTTTGCGCCACCAACGCCTCGGCCAGACAATACTTGATAGATGGAACGACTTCTTCTTTGGGATAGTTCGATAGTACGTACTTGAGCAGTTCTTCCGATTCCTTGTACTTTTTCTTCATATACAAGGCCTGTCCATAGCATTTCGCCATGTTCGCGCCCGCCAAGGTCTGCGGGAAAAACTCTTCCATACCCTTCAAACACCATGCTTCCGCCTCGTCAAAGCGCCCGTTCCATGCCAGTCCCAATTGATGAAAATCGTATAGCCCGGCAGCCAAATCCATAGGAATTTCAACGCGGATTTTCTCGTCCTTTATCAAGCTGCTTTCAAGAACTAAAGACGTCACTTCCAACATTCGCGGCATGTTTTCTTTCGACTTTTCCAAATGCCATAAAATATTCATGATCCGCTCCGCTTGCCATCGCGGACTGCTTTGACTTTTATCCAAATAACTTGAGATATTTTGGCGGGCGGCGTTAAAATCTCTTCCTTCCAAAAACAGGCACAAGGCTCTATAGAGAGGCAGGTTCTCGTTTTCTTTATAAAATTCGTCCGTTGAGGATAGGAGGCCTATCGTTTTTTGAAACTCATTTTCAACGGCGTCGAACATGGTTAAGGCTTCGCCGTAATGTGCGTCGATGGTCAGGCATAACGCTTGCGCTAATTGAAGGATTTGAGGATGGCCGGGCGAATCGGCCAACTGCGGTAAGACTTTTTCCGCGACGGAGTGGGAAGAATTTTTCGTTTTGTAACGTTTAAGAGCGTCGGCGAAATAGAACAAGTCTTTCTCGTTGCGATAGGCAAACCATCCATTATGAATATTGGCCGCTCTTTTGTCGTCTTCGCCGGTTTCGGAAAGGCTGTCGCGGTAATCGGTAAACGAGTTATCCCACTTTTCCTCGCAGGCTTGGCGATAGATGGCGTCTCCTTCTTCCTTTTGTCCCAAACGGCGCAGCAACCGCGCTTTCGCCAGCAGGGCGTTTCGTTCCAATGGGCTATCTTTTTCTGTTTTCTTTAAAAGTTTTTCGATTTGCTTCAACGCATCGTCGTCTTTTTTCAGCGCTTGCCCTAATCGCACCAAATCCTTAACGGCTTCGAGACTTATGGCGACATCGCTGGCGTTTTGCAATATCTCTGTCGAAAGGTCGAAACGTTCCTGGGAGGACATTGCTCCTTTGAATTGGAGAAAATCGTCCTGATTATTAAAATACGGTGCATTTTGCGATTGTACTAGGAAGTATCCCGCTACAAGAAATACGCTAAGGGATAATATAATAATGATCTTACGCATGAGCTTACTCCTTCTAAATTGGATTGATAATTTATATTAGGAAAAATTTGCCGATAAATATCATAATATTTTAACAAATAGGTCATAAATGATACTTTCGACTAGAAAGAGACTGTCGTTCATCTATCGCTATCTGGAATCAACACCGAATCGCTATAATAATAATAATAATAATAAATCATATTGTCAATAAGAAAATTTAAAAATTACAAGAAATTTTTCATGCCAAACTTCTATGCCCTTTAAAGGCTCTACTTTCTTTTTCCTCGCCATGCCTATCGCTTCCCTTGGGGCGGCGGCGAGTATGGCCGTATAATCTTCGATATCCCAAAATCAGCGAGGACGATCATGCGGCAGTTGCGAATCGCCGTCATCGGCGGCGGCATGTTTTTCAAGGAGATTATCGGGCAGACGTTGAAGGATTTCGAACGCGGGGGCTTCGCTGGGGCGTTGACCTCTATCGGCATGAGCCACTATGCGCCGCTAGTGGCGGATATCCAATGCCGCTTCATCGCCATCGGTACGCATAGCGCTGTGTTGGGCAACGTGGACGGCATCGTGCAGTGGTTCAAGGAGGATTTTCCCGCATCCGCCCTGCGCGCGCATTACCGCGAGAACGTGTGGGAGGAGATGCTCGACGTTTATCAGCCGGATATTCTTTTTGTCGCCACGCCAGATCATCTGCATTACGCGCCGATTATAGCGGCGCTGGAGCGGGGCGTCCACGTTATCACGGAAAAGCCCGTCTGCCTTAAGACCGCCGAGATCGACCGCATCATCGCCCTTGCGCGGCGGCAAAAGCGGATCGTGGCCGCCGACATGCACAAGCGCTACGATCCCTTCGTGCGCGACTTGATGAGCCACGCCAAAGAAAAATACGACCAGATCGACCGCGTGCGAGCCTGCCTGGAAGAGCCGATCGACGTTTCTACGGAAGTGTTCAAATGGGCGGAGCAGTCCAATCCTTTCACCTACGTCGGCTGCCATTGGCTGGACGTCGTGGCGTATTATCTCGACGTCTTCCCCGCCAGCCTTTTCGCCGTGGGGCAAAAGAAACTGTTGGCGAATTGGGGCCGCTATCATCGCCTCTCCGCCGAAAAAGAGAAGCGCCCGTTGGAATCCTATTCCAAGCCGCATGACATTAATGCCTGGGACGCTCTTTCCGTGGGCATTACTTACGCCGATGGGATGTACGGCGAATACCACAACAATTGGATTAATCCCCGCGATTTCGAAGGCGCCGTCAACCAGGAGATCGAGGTTTATGGAACGCTGGGGCGGGGCATGGTCGATCAGCAGGATCGGGGCTACCGAGAAGCGATCATGGGCGAAGGTTCGCGCACGCGCAATCCGGCGTTTGGAGGCCGCATCCAAAATCGCGGCGGCTATACCGAGATATTCGGCTACGGCAAAGCGTCGATCGTGGCGGGAATTTTGGCCATTGCGCGGGCAAAGTTTTTCGGCGACGATCCCGAAGAATTGAAGAATACCTACCCCAACGTAGAATCGCAGCGTAATGTTATTATGATTATCGAAGCGGCGGCGGAAACGGCGCGGCGCAACTTCGATTATCACGCCGCCGGCAAAGGCTGCCCTGTCACGGCGCGCTTCGAAGAAGACTTGATCGCCATCGTCGATCCCTACCGGACGCCGGTAGAAGATATCCTCTATCGACGCAGCGAAGAATGAAGGAGAAACGAAGCAATCACGCGCGAAAACTGGGAACCATAGCCGCTCCGAACTCTTTCATCAGGGCGCCGAGGCGTTTGCGCATATCCTGCCTTGTTTCGTAATGGGCGGGATCGTCGATGAGGTTGCGCATTTCTTGAGGGTCGTTCTGCAAATCGTACAATTCGTCGAGATCGAAAATCCCGTTGAAATTCATGTATTTGTAACGCTCCGTGCGCACACCGAAAACTGTAGGCGTTTGGGGGAAAGCGCGTTCCCAAAAATATTCGTAGAGCATGGCTTCGCGCCAGGAAACGTCTTCGCCGCGCAAGATGGGGAGGAAAGACCGGCCCTGGATGGTATCGGGAATGGGCAGACCGGCGGTTTCCAAAATAGTGGGGGCGATATCGACGTTGAGGGCGATGCGATCGGTTCGCCGCTTCCCCTGGATTCGATGAGGATAATGGGCCAACAGAGGGACGCGGATGGATTCTTCGTACATGCAGCGCTTGTCGATGAGGCCGTGTTCTCCATGAAGAAAACCGTTGTCGCTGGTAAAAAGAATGAGTGAGTCGTCCAATGCGCCTTGAGACTCCAAAACGTCCAGCACGCGCCCGATGCTGTCGTCGACGGAGAGCATGGTTCGATTGTAGTCGAGGAGAAAGCGGTCGAAATAGGTCCCGTCGTGATACATATAATCCACGCCGTGCCAGCTGTGGCGCTGGCGTTTGACCCAAAGGGGTTTGCCTGCGTAATTCTCTTCCGCAGCGGCCATCGAAGCCGGATGTTCGATTTTGACGTCGGAGAAAGCGTCTTTATGACGTTCGGCGGGATAGAAATCGGCGTGAACGGCTTTGTGGGAGAGGTAGAGAAAGAAAGGCTTGCTGCGCTCTTTCTTTAAAAATTCCTCGGCGTAATCGGTAAGCAGATCGGTCATGTAGCCCTGGCGCGGCGTGGTCTTGCCATTGATATTGAATACAGGATTGTTATAAACGCCCTGGCCTCTGAAACTGACCCAATGGTCGAAGCCGGGGCGGGGCGCGTCGCTTTCGCCGCCCATGTGCCATTTGCCGATGAAGGCTGTCTCGTAGCCGCCCTTTTGCAATTCGAGGGGGAATATGGGCGCGGCTTCCGGCAGAAGCGTGGAATTGTCCAGAACGCCGTGGAGATGGGCGTATTGGCCGCTGAGAATGCTGGCGCGGCTGGGCGAGCATAACGAGGTCGTAACGTAAGCGTGGTTGAAGAGAACACCATCGTTGGCGAGACGGTCGATATTGGGCGTCTTGAGGAAGGGGTGATTCATGCAGCTCATGGAATCGAAGCGCATGTCGTCGATGAGAATAAAGACGATGTTGGGCTTTTGGGGTTGCGCCTGGGAGGAAGCAGTATGTGATGCGCCGATAAAAGGAAAAGCGATTCCCGCGGCGGAAGCGGTTTGAAGAAATCGGCGGCGAGTGGATTGGTGGGAATTCGGCTTCGTCATCATTATCCCCTAGCACTTGATTTTATTTCTCCAATAAATCCGAAAACGACAATTTGGATCGTTTCCCAATATATCAGAAATTGGAAATGACGAAAGTACAATAGCGAAATCAAATCGGTTCAAGGAAATACTTGACTTAAACCAATCTGTATTGAGTCGGGCGATTATACGACGCCAATATCCGTAAAATTCAAAACATATCAAATCATAGACTATGATGAAATCCGCTTGTAAGTTTTCGTACAAGCGGCGGCGCGGTCAATCTCCCGCCGATACGTCCAGATCGGGCGAGGCGATATATCCGCGAACGTAACTGATATAGAGCGCGTCTTTGTCGAATTGCGTATAGGCGCGGGCGGTGGTTCCCGTTACGAAGACGGAATCCGCCGCCGTCAGACCGCCGGGATCGGTCGATTCCTTGTAAGGTTCGTTGGCTCCGGCCATGATTCCCGCCATCTGCAAAGCCGTCGTAAGAAATTCGTTCTGCACCTGTTCCGCACTATAGGATGGAAACTTTTCCTGGATTTTCTGCAGGGTGTTGATGGAAAAATCGTTGGCGGCGATGCGGCGCGCATCGTCGGTGGATGTTTTGGGGACGCTGGCGCTGCCCAAAACCGAAGTTTGGGGATTGTCCCACCACCAGCCCAGAATATAGGAACTGGGCAATCCCATCTCGCTGTAATTGGGCGGATAAACGCTGGAAGAAAAGGAACTGACGCTTAAACCTGTTAAAAGATTGCGCGTTGCTTGCGGTAATTGAATCGTAATGATGTTCAAGAGCAGAGTTTTCTCCTGTTCGGTGGGAACATAGCCAGAATCAGCGGCGGCGGCGTCCAACAGCAGCCAAGGTACGGAACTCGGCAGTTTGAGTTGCGTCATCACTTTCTGCCCATTAAACGTGGTGGCGTAACTTTCGCTGGATCGGAAAATGGCGTCGTAGGCGCTCATAGGGAATCCCAAGGGGATGACGGCTTCGTTCATCGTTCGGCTGGCGGTTGGCGAAAACGCGGCGCCGACGTGAAGATAATGGCTCTTGCCGGAAACGCGCAGCCGGAAAGATTCCGTGGTTGCGGAAAGAATCAGGGAATAAGAACCGTCGCCGCCGGAAACCGTGGAGAGAATAGCGCTCTCGTTCGTCGCGTCGCTTACGTTGTAAAGAGCAGGAATAAGGGATACCTCGGCGCCCGCGACGGGATCGCCTTCCACGGCGTCGCCGCTATTGATAAGGTAGGAAACTTTGCCGGATAGGCTGATTGTAGGAATAGGCGTAGGCGTGGGCGTCGGCGGAATCGGAGTCGGCGTTGGAGTCGGCCATAAGGTGGATTGGTCGATGGAAAAATTGATCGGACCAGCGTCCATGCGCGCGGGGCTGCCGGTTTTGCGCAGCGCAAAAACGCGGAACCAATAGGCCATATTATTCTGCGGCCCGCTCTGGAAGGCCTTATCCAACAGAAAAGTGCGGTTGCCGTCAAAGCGGAAGAAATAAATATCCGCCGCACCCGTTTGACCGAGAAAAACGAAATTCTGACCGTCGACGCTGACCTGGACATGTACGTCGTAGAAGTCGCCTTCGCCGGGATTGAATTTCAAAGCGATGGCGCTTTCGAGTTCGCCGTCCACGTCCTCGCCGTTGCTGAGATCGGTGGAATGGAATAGGTCGTCCACGACAATGGCCGTTTGCGCGGGCAAATCGCTGGGATTGGCGATCTTTTTCAATTTCACCGCTTCGCCGCCGTCTAGGTTATAGCCCATCGGACCGCGCTGGTTCAATACGACGTTGGCGGCGTTGGTGCGCAAGCCCCAAACGCGAAACTCGAATTGGGTATTCACGTCAGGGTTGTTCCACGTATAAAAACTTGCTCCGACGTCGACTGCGTTGAGATAGAAAAAGCCGCCGTCGTTTTTCTTGACGTAGATATGCCAGGCGTAAACGTCGTTTCCCGTATAATTCCAACGCACGGTCAACTTCCTATCGTTGACATCGTCGAAATCCGTCTGGCGGGTAAGACCGTCGATGCTGGTTTCATCGTCATAGACTTCGACCGTATCGGCGGGAATGGAAAACGTTTGCCCGAAAGCGGGAGCGGCGAAGAAGATGGCGAGTATGGGAATCACTCTCATCGTAGAGTTAATGGAACGATTCATATTGCTTCCTCACTTTTTAATTTTGAACTTTTATGATATGAGAAACGGGGCGATAAAAAGAAAAAGCCGCCGAATCAAATATTCTTTTCAACGATATTTTTCCGCGCTAGACTTTTTATCAGCAATTTTTAAAAAGAAAGTAATATTAGAATACAGAAGGTTTTGTCTTACTATATCAAAAAAATTCGTTTTTGCATCGTATTTTGACGAGAATTAGGGATATTTCGTAAAATTCTAATGAAGTCCCTTCCTATTTTTAATCCTTTCGAGGCGCGACTCCAATGAAATGCAACCAATGGAATCCCTTTTTCGTTTCTTTACCGATTTTTCTGGCAATGGGGATAGGTTTTTCTGCGACAGGATATGCATCAGATATTTCTCTTCGCTTGCCGCCCAGCGTTCTTCCCCAATTGGGTTGTTGGTTCTGGCAGGATCGCGAATTTGAACCTTTAGGGTATAAAGAATTCCTCGATGTAATCAGTACTCATTCGTCTTACGCTTATCTTACTACCAGTTTGCGCGCTCCATTAAAAGAAGTAACGGATGATGAAACCTATTCTCACATTAAAGCTGCTGCTGTTTACGCTCGCGAACGCGGCGTTTCTTTAGTTATGGACTTGGATGTCCGCTTGGCGCGGCGCGCCTTTCAAAAACAATATCCCAACGAGCTGCAAGAAATGTTGATGATGCAGGAATTCGATTTATCCGCATCGGAAGAGATTCAAATCGAAATCCACAGCCGCGAATTGAGCGATCATTACACCTTTAACACTACGCCATATGTTTCTCTTCAAGGGAAATTATTGCGTGTATATTCCTACAATCGCGGATCTGACGGCATCGATTCGGCGACGCTTCAAGATATCACTAGCGCCTGCCGCGTCGTCGAAGCGGCTAGTGCTTCCGTCAAAGCGATCCTACCCGCCGCCAAGAACCGCAAAGCCTGCGTCATGGCTTCGTTCGCCCGCTTGACGCCAGATGTTTTCGCGCCGCACATCATGGAATTTCAACGCGCCATTCTTCAACAATATGCCGACGTCCCCTTGGCGGGAGTGTGTAAGGACGAGTGGGGATTTCCTCCTTGTTTTGACGGCAATCCTAACAAGAACGAATTCGGCTATTCCGCTTATCGGGCGCAAACCTATGCTCAGGAGACCGGCGGGCGCGATTTGCTTTTTGACTGTCTATTGATGACTTTCGGCGTTCAAGGCCGCGAACGCGAGCGCATTGCCGCCATCAATCGCTTTATGCAAATGTCCTGCCGCCGCAACGGTGACATCGAGCAGGATTTCTACCGTTCCGTTAAGGAGATTTTCGGCGCGGCGGCGGTCGTCGCTACTCACCCCACCTGGTGGCCCTATCCAGAGGCGCGGGAATTTATGAAAAACGGTTTGGATTGGTGGATCGCCCGGCGCGATTGGGCGCAAACCGACGAGACGACTCCCTTCGCCGTGCGGACGGCGCTGGCTAAGAAGTGGAACAGCCCCGTCTGGTACAATATGTATTATTCAGGCCAGAAATCCGATTACGAACGAAGCGTTTGGACTCATGCTCTCGCCGGAGGCCGCATCAATTATCATCCAATCTATCCCGCTGATGGCGATCTTTTTCAGCGCAGTTTCGAACTTTTGCGCGGCGATCTTGCGAAAGCGGAAAGCCGCGTGCGGCTGTTGAATTTTATTACTAAAAGTCCTTTGGATTGCCCCGTCGCCGTTATTTTCGGCCACGCCTGCGCCATGAATTGGGCGGGACCGGCTTACAACGACGTGGGGATGGAGATGGCTGACGTTCTATGGCGGGCGGGATATCCCGCCGATTTGATTCCCAGCAGCGAGATTGAAAACGGCAGTCTGCGAATGGATGAAGAAGGCTGTATCAAATATGGTCCTCAGCGCTATTCCGCCGTTATTCTTTATCATCCCGAATTCGAGACCACCGCTGTTAGCCGATTTTTCCAGAAGGCGGCGTCTGGCCCCACGGCGCTTTACCGCCTCGGCGATTGGACGCGCGATTTTGAGGGGAATCCCTTTGACGGCGCCGCCGCGCTGCCGCCGTCCATGAAAGCGCTTCCCGATATATCGTCGTTGGCAGCGGACGTAATCCAAACTCTGCAAACCAAAGGGATCGCGCCTCAGACTCCAGCGTCGTCCAAGCTGGAAGGTTTTAGCCATATCTCCAGCTCGCCGTCTACGGAAGGCTTTTGCCGCTTGATCGATGGAACCGTGATTCTTATCGCGGGGACAAATAACATTGCAGGCGATCCCATTGAAAAAAACCTGAAGGTTCAGAATCGAGAAACTTCTATCGAAGCGGCGGGAGTCGCCGCCGTGCGCTTGGACGATCATGGGCGTCTCGATGGATTGGCTGCTGGAGCGTTGAGAAAATTCGAACTTGGCAGTTTCAGGCTTACATTGCGGCAGCCGGTCGATCTTGCGCTCTGGCGGGATCGGGATGGATCGTTTACAGGAGCGATTCAGGATTGCGATGGCCCGATTCCAGAGGAGTTAATGAAAATTACGTGCGATTGGATGCGAATTTCATCGCCCCTCTTGAATGATGAATGATGAGCCGCCACACCGAGGAAATCAGCGATAGCAGAAAGAAAAAGGACCGAGGAGTCTTGGCTCGGCAAGAGCCTCGCCCTCCCTTCTTGTTCGAAGGTGAATTGCGGGAGAGCGAATCTCCGTTTTTCCCCCTGCGTCCGGCATCGCGGCATGTCATTTCGAGGGAGCGCAGCGACCGAGAAATCTTCAACCCGCGTGTGGAAGGATTTCTCGCTATCGCTCGAAATGACAGAGTCGCAGCATGACAGAGCCGTGATGAGCCTGCCAGCTTTCTGTTTTCTTAGGAGATGCCTTACCGATGATTTCGGCGATGGCATGGAGAAAAAGTAGGATGGGTCGCGTTTTTTGACCCATCGATAATTATGGAATGGAGTAATTGAGGGGTCAAACGGTATGACCCATCCTACGATTACGTGGAAAAAATGAATGGGGAAGAATAAAATCAATCGAATTCGAAAGCGTAAAGATCGGCCCGGATCAGTTCGAATTCGAGTTGGATGATTTGACCGTTCGCATTGGCGAGACCGTCGCCGCGCCAGCGTACTTCTTCGCGCAAACCGCCGCTGGCAATGGGCTGGCAATCGGCGAAACTTAGACCGTGGAGAACTTTCCCGGTTTTTGCATCCAGCGCTTGAACGCGCACTTGGCCTCCGCTGGCGTTGACGTTCAACCGCAATGTTCCCGCCGGATTGGACAATTGGATGGGGACGGTTTTAAGCATTCCGGGCGCATCGCCTTCCGCCCTCCTCGCCGCATAACGATCCAAGGGCATTTTAACTAAGCCGATCTGCCGTTCTTCAAAGCGATTCATCTTGTGTCCTTGTTTGTATCCGCCGTAATAGAGATATACGTCATCGCCAACGATGAATTGCTCGTCGATCCAGGCATGGGCGTGATCCCAGGCTTGGGGATTGTCGTCCGGCTCGAAGAACTTGGAACGGTCGCGAATCCATGAGCGTCCATCCCGGCTCCAGGCGAGCGAAGTATGCGCGCGTCCGAAACTGCCTGGCTGCGTATCGGAGGCTTTTAGATCGTCTCGCAGCACTTTAACCATTCCGATGCGCAACGATCCGCGCGCTAGGTATCCATTCATGGCGTAGAACTGAGTTTGTCCATCGTCCAAAGCGTCATTGGCGGCAAGAATAAACCAGGGAGGCTCCCAATGGAGTAAATCATGGCTGAAGCTCATCATAGTGGTTCGTCGTTGGCCGCTCCATTGTTCTCCCGCGATATACGTCGATACCGTCGCCGCGTAGACCTGGCGAATGGGATCCCAGCTAATATTGTTGATGTCGTGATCGTGGGGCAATACGACGCCGTCCGTCAGCGCCCGCCACTTGAATCCATCGGCGGAAACCAGGATGCGCATTCCCCCATCGAACCAATAGCAGTAGGCGTAACGGGCCGACGGATTGGGATCGAGGGATTTCCGGTCGATGACTTCTGATCCGAACTGAATCTCCGGCGTTTCGCAAATCCGATGAGGCTGGATGAAGTGGATTCCGTCTTCCGATTCCATCGTCGCCAATAGGGAACGGTCCATTCTCTTGTCGTCCCGCCATGCGCCGTAACAGATGCGAAAACGTCCGGTTTCGGAATCCCGCAATACGGAGAAGAAAGGTTGAAAACAATGATCCTGGCTGGCGTTGACAATGGGATTGGGAATAGCAGGCGACCGCTGCGGCTGTATGACCACCCGCGAGATGTGGGCGCTATCCGCGATCAGGTAATCATCCAACAACAAGTGGGGACCGGCATGCGCCATGACCGGCAGCGCCGCATCCGGCGCCTGCCCGGGGATGTTTTTTTCCGGCTGATAAATAATCGATCGATCTGCGCAAGGAGGAGTTAGGGCGTCCGATGACGCGCCGCATGGAAAAAGAATAAGCGCCAACGCAAATAGAAATCCCATATAACCTTCTTGTAATACCGCTATTCTCATGATCCGCCTCCCTTCGTTCCGCGCTGGAATCCGTTGCGCGTCTAAGTTTTTCTCTCTAGCGGATTGCGCTTCCGCAAAACCTGCTTTTGTTCTATCGGTTATTTTTCATCTTCTTCATTGGCCGTTTCGCCGTCAAGGCGATCGGCGGCTAGTCGCCGGGACATTCTCCAATGCTCGTTGCGAAACGATCGCAGCCGTCGTAGGATGAAATAATCGATAGTCAAAAACGCGGCCATTCTTCCGAGAATTTCGCGTACTAGGAGTAAAGAAGAAAAAGCCGCAACATTCGATAAGGAAGGCTGCGGCTTTCTATATATAAATATGTTAAAGGTTACTTCGCATCGCTGCCCAACAGTAGCGCTAAGTCGATGAATTGTCCACCTTCGTCCTGATGGCAGTGGACAGCGATGACGTTCTTGCCGGTTTGAATCGCCTCGCGCAACGCTTGCGTAATATCGAAACCGGCGTAGGCGTCGTTCCAGCCCTCGCCTTTCCATAGCAGTTTGCCATTTAGGTAGATTTGCGTCGCATTATCGTAGTGAATTACCAGCGCGGCGGCGTCGAAAGCGGCGCTGTCATATGTGAATTGCTGCCGCAGCCAGATGTCTTTGCTTTCCCAGGGCGTGCGCGTGCGTTCTTCCCAGCCGCCCTTTTTACCGAAGCCGCCAAAGCCGCTCTTCCAGCCGGAATCGTCAAAGGCGAAAGCTGCCCAATTATCGCCTGGTTTTTCTGTGATAAAGCGCCATTCATGAGCCATATCTGCGTCAGGTAACGCGCCTATCGCCGTCTTCCAATTCCGGACGGCGGTTTGAACGGTTAGCGGCGGATCGGTTTCATAACGGGCCGTCCGTTCATTGATGGAGCGCAGTTTAGTCACATCGAATTTCGGCGAACGGTCGTAATAATAAACGCCGTTGCGTTCCTGCTCGATGTCGGTCAATTGCGTATAGCAAAAACCGAAGAGGTTGCGGTTGTCCAACTGGGCGTTCGTCAATCCTTCGTAACGTTGATATAACTCCTCCAGCGTTTTGGGATTGTTGCCGTAGCCCCAAGCGGGATCGCCCGCTTTAAACCAGCCGATGCCGCCGTATTCGCTGACGAAAAAGGGAACTGCGCCGCCGCCGCCCGCGCCGTAACGGGCGGGCAGGCCGAGTTCATTGGAAAAATAATCCATCCATCGGCTGCGGAATGACGGCGGATCCTGGTTATAGTCGTGGGCGTCGAGAACCTGGGGATGGGGGATCGTATGAGCGTAGCCGCTGCTTTCGATAAGGGGCCGCGTCGGATCGGCGGCGAGAGTGATGGCGGCGATCCGCGCCTGCAACTCGCCCGCGCTGGGGGGCGTCTCGTTGAAGGGACACCAACCAACGATGGCGGGATGATTGCGGTCACGGCGCAGAATCTCCACCCACTCGGAGATTACCGGAAGGTTGATTTGCGGATTTTCGTAATTCAATCCCCAATTGGGAAACTCGCCCCAAACCAGGTAACCCAACTTATCCGCCCAGTAAAGAAAGCGCGGTTCGAATACTTTTTGATGCAGCCGCGCCCCGTTGAATCCGGCGGCCTGGGACAGTTCGATGTCGCTCCGCAGGGCTTCCTCGCTCGGCGCCGTCCATATTCCATCGGGATAGAATCCCTGATCCAATACTAAACGCTGAAAAACCGGCTCGCCGTTGATAAGGATAGCCCGGCCTTCAATGGAGACAGTGCGCAATCCGAAGTAACTGCGCACGGCGTCAATCGGCTTGCCGTCTTTTTCCAGCGTCAGCGTCAGATCATAGAGATTTGGCGTCTTAACGGACCAAAGATGTTTTTCCGATAGATCGAGCGTCAGGCGGTTGTTGCGCCAATCCGCCGCCGCGCTGGCTTTGCCCACGGATTGGTTTTTCCAAAACGCTTCGGCGCGCAGCGTCAATCCTTTCCATGAACCTTCCACATCCGCTTGCAGCAGCAGGCGCGAATGGGCGGGATCGGGAACAAGGGAGAAATCCGAAATATACGATTTTCCCACGCCTTCCAACCATACGGTTTGCCAGACGCCCGTAGTGCGAGTATAGAGGCAGCCGTAGCTCTCTTCTTTTTCCGATTGTTTGCCGCAAGCTTGCAAGCCGCTGCGGGTATCGTCGAATGCGTGAATGATTATGGTATTCTCGCCCGGCTGCAAAACTGGCGTGATGTCGAACGCAAACGCGGCGCTGCCGCCCACGTGCGTCCCTGCGAGCGTTCCGTTCACCCATAATCGCGTCCGCCAATCGCAAGCGCCGATATGCAGCAAGGTGCGCGGCGAATCCCACGTGGAAGGCAAAGAAAAGGCGCGGCGATACCAAACGTTCTTCACGAATCCCCGCCGTTCCAATCCGGATAGCTTGCTTTCCCGGCAGAAAGGAACGGTGATGCGATCGGGATAATGGGAAGCGTCGAGAAAAGCGTCGCCGTTATCATCGGTTTCGGCGAATTCCCAGGTTCCGTTCAAGTTCAGCCATGGCTGGCGTTCCGCTTGCGGAAAGGGATGTTCTGGACGCGGGATCATATCGGCGCCCGCGCCGCTTGGGGGATAGATACAGATAGCCCCAAACATCAAAAACATTACCAGAATCGTTAAAATGGAATTACCCTTCATCGTTAATTTGACTCCTTTGGGGGATAGTTGAAATATTTGGCAATCAGGACTATAGAACGGTGAACCCTTCGTCTCTAGGGAATCGGATTGGATTTTCGGACGCCTATCGTTAACCTGATTCCTATGATTGTTTTTGGAATTGATTCAGCGTATAGTTTCATTATGTCTTTTATCATTTTTTATGAGTTGAATTTTCCAGTGGAGGAAGACAATGATTGGAAAAATTGAAAAACTGCGGGCTTTTACATTGATCGAGTTATTGATTGTCGTCGCCATCATCGGCATTCTCGCCGCCATCGCCGTGCCCAATTTCCTCAACGCCCAAGTCCGGGCCAAGACGGCTCGGGTTTACGCCGATATCCACGCTCAGGCGATGGGTTTGGAGCAGTATCAGCTGGATAACAATCAGTATCCCAACAGCAACGTGCCCGCTCCTAGGCTTTGGCGGTTATCCACGCCGATTGCTTATCTGGCGGCCGTTCCCAACGATGTTTTCGGCGATCCTTTAGTGGCGCTTGGCTTTTATCACTACGTGGAAAGAAAATCGGAGAACGATTGGTTTCTCTCGGATTGGCATTCCGCCCATAGCAACCTGCAAACCTCTCCCAATGGTTCCTTGATAATTCCCGGCGGCCTCGCCTGGCATATCCGTTCGATAGGTCCTAATAAAAAATTGGATTATGGATATCCTTACGATCCATCCAATGGTTTGGTCAGCACAGGCGACATCGATGTATTTGGTCCCTGACGAATTCATTGAAAGTCTTCGATTCAATAAGTCCAAAATATTTACGGAAAGGTATTTATGATGAAGCAACGTTATTCGATCGCGCTCGTTTTTCTTTTTCTAACTTTGCCGATAATCATCCCTGCGCAGGATCTTATGGTTCTCGACGATTTCGAATATGAGGACGATCTCGCCCTTCGCGAAATGTACTCCAGTTCCGGCTGGCAGGGATCCGGCGAGGCTTTCCTTTCCGATGAAAGTTCCCAAGGCGCTCATTCTATGGAGTTGTACATGACCTTCGACGGCGGCGCCTGGGCCAGCGCGGGCGTGGTTTTTGCCGATCGCGAGCCTTTCGCCATCCGTCCTGGCCAGGCGGTTCAGTATACCGTAAAAGGCGATCCCCAAAATCTAACCAGCAGCAGCGCGCTGATTGTGCTTCAATTCCGCGACGCTAACGGCGAGGTGATCCGCTACTTGGATTCCATTGGTCCTAAGGCTGGCGATTGGAAAACGGTTTTGATTCCATACAAAGGCTTGCAGGAAAGCCCGTGGGATCCCAATCCTGACCTCGCCGCCGACCGGGAGAATCTCATCGGGTGGGAATTCAACATCCAAGGCGTCGGTCCGGATCCCGTCGATCCTTTCGAAGCGACGATTTGGATCGACGATCTGAAAATCGTGGAAGCGACAACGGCTCCGGCGGAAAATCGAACCATGGACGATTTCGAATACGCAAACGATTCCGCCATACAAGCCATGTATTCCAATTATGGCTGGCAGGCAACCGGAACGGCGTTTCTATCCAACGATAGAGTAGAAGGCGCTCATTCCATGAAATTAGCCTTGGCCTTCGACGGCGGCGCTTGGGGCGGCGGCAGCGTGATCTCCGCCCAACAGTCTCCCTTCGCCTTCGTTCCCGGCCAGGCGGTTCAGTTCAGCGTCAAGGGCGATCCCGATCGCCTGACAAGCGACGACGCCGTGCTTGTTTTTCAATTCCGCGACGGCTTGGGTGAAGTGATTCGTTTTCTGGATTCCGCCAGCCTTAAATCCACCGATTGGACCACGCTCGAGGTTCCCTATGAAGATTTCGAGGAAGGTCCTTGGGATGCTAATCCAGATGTTGCCGCCGACCGCAATTATTTAGTAACATGGGAATTTTACGTTCAAGGCGTTGGGGGCGATGCCGTCGCACCCTTCGAAGCGGCGATTTATATCGACGACTTTAAATTCGTCGCCACCACGCCGCCCTCCGCTGAAGTAAATTACGTAGTCCATAAAATTGCGCCCGCTCAAGCGCCGAATGTGAAGGATAAAGTCTTCGACGCTATTTATAAATCCACAGCCGAGGAAATTTCTACTTGGGAAGACGACGGTTTCGTTCCCGTGGAAGCTCCCTACGATCAAACCAGAGCTTACTTACTCACGGACGGCGTTAAGATTTACTGCGGCATGTTAATCGCCGATCCTGACGCCAGCACGTTAACCACCGACTCGGTCAACGATACGCTTCTCAAATGGCAGTTCGATTCCTGGGAAATCGTCTTCGCGCCCAATCCGCAACAGATAGACGGCGCGAATTACATCAAGTTTGCGGGCGATTCCGCCGGATTTTGGGACGATATCTCTCCCGATGCGGATGGGGGAACGGCCTGGAGCGCTCCCTCCTTCCAAACCAACGCCTACATCATCGACGCTCATACCTGGGCGGCGGAATTTTCCGTCGATATCGCCGATATTCAGGCTTCGATCTTCAATTACGCTTCCTATGGCCATATCGGCATCCAAACGAAGAATCCCGATCACAACTTCGCCTATCCCGACCGCGCCAGTTTCGGCAGCCGCAACGCCCGCTGGGATTTGTCGGCGCTGAATCCGGATACGCCGGTGATGGAATGGGCGGTGTATTAATTAGAACGCGAATAAATAACTATCTAAGGAGATCCCTCAATGCAAAGAAAATCCATTCTCATCCTGATGTTGACTCTTGCTATCGCGTTTCCCGCAGCATCCAGCGCCGCCGGTTGGGAATTTCTCTTTAACGGCAAAAACTTGAACGGTTGGAAAATCATTGGCGATCAGGAATGGAAAGTGGAAAACGGCGCCATCGCCGTCAAGGCGGCGGGAAGCGAAATGGGATGGCTGGCGACGGAAAAGAGCTATTCCGATTTCATTCTCAAAATGCGCTTCCAATGGCAGGGCGGCAATAGCGGCGTTCAAGTTCGCAGCCGCATCGACGGCGGCAAAATGATCGGCTATCAAGCCAACCTCGATCCCAGCCGCCCTTACGCCACCGGCTCGCTTCTCGACGAGAATGGCCGGGGGATGCTGCAGGAAACCGTTTTATCGGCGGAAAAACTCTTCAAGAAGGATCAATGGAACGAGTATGAAATATCCGCCATCGGCGACCGGATTACTCTATACGTAAACGGAATCAAAACCGCCGAGGTCTTCGATCCCGCGGGAGATAAAAGCGGAATCATTGCGCTGCAAATGGCGCCGGGCCAAGGCGGAAGCATGGCTTGGGACGACATCCGCATTCTAGAACTGCCCAAGGGCGCGGATTGGAAATCCCTGTTCAACGGACGCGATCTGGCGCAATGGGTGAAAGTCGGCGATTCAACTTGGACGGTGGAAGACGGCTGCGTTCATGGGGCTTCTAAGAACGGCGGCTACGGCTGGCTCATGTCGCGGCAAGAATATAGCGGCTTCCATTTTTCCACCCGTTTCAAAATATCGAACGGCAACTCCGGCATCCAATTCCGCAGCTGGCGCGTGGACAATATGATTCACGGCTTCCAAGCCGATTTGGCTTCGGGCAGCGATTGGATCAACGGCCATCTCTACGACCAGAGCGAAAAGGGCGTTCTCGTCAAGCCCGATCAGGACTTCAGCAAGATCATTGATTGGAAAGGTTGGAATACTTACGAAATTACGGCCATCGGTCCCAAAGTGGAACTCTTCGTAAACGGCGTAAAATCCATAGAGCATAACGACCCCGAGCGCCAGAAAGGCGTATTCGCCTTCCAGATTCACGCGGGCATCGTCATGGATACATGGTGGGACGACATTCGCATCATCCCCTTCAAATAGTAGGGTGGGCTCAAAGCGAAGCGTTGCCCACCCATATACTCATTGACTTTCGGGTAAAGATCAACGAATAGTCAATGGATAGTTTCCGTATTCTCTTAGAATGCGGATGGCGTATTCGTAACTTTCCGGCAAGACGGCGCTGCTGACGGAGTGGTCGGATTGAAACACCCACCCTCCGCCGCGCGCCGCTTGCAATTTATAAAGCGTTTCCCGGCGGATAATTTCGGGATCGTTGGACTCCAACGCGCGGATGTCGATATTGCCGATGAAAGCCAATTTCCCTGAATATTTCTTCTTCAATTCGACGGCGTCCATCCCCGCTTTGGCTTCAACGGGATTGAAAGCGTCGAGACCGAGTTCCGCCAAATCGCCGAGCAAAGCGCGGGAATCGCCGCAGCCGTGATAAACCGCCATCAGCCCGCGGGAATGTATCAAATCGATCAGCGCTTTGACATGCGGCTTGAACAAATCGCGCCAGCGCTGCAGGCCGAAGAGCATCCCCTTGTGATAAGCGACGTCGCCCCAGATATACATTCCCGATAGCATCCCTTGGCCCGCCTCGATTTGAGTGCGGGCGAACGTCAACATAAAAGCGCCGATGCGATGGACGAAATCGGCTAATGCTTCCGGCGCCGTCGCCAACCAGATCATGGCGTTCTCGCTGCCGACGATGCGCCAGAGATATTCGAATGGTTCGCAGACGGACCCGAATACAGCGAAATCTTCGACATAGGGTTTCAATCGCTCGTTCCATGCGGGCAGGTTGCGCAACAGGGCGTCGCCTACGCCATTGATCTGGTCGTCCCCACCCGAATAAAAACGCCGCGAGTCGGCGGGATCGTCGAAAGTGAAATCGGCCATTTCATCGGGATGGTTGATAGAAAATGATTCGTAGGAAGGCATGGGATATTCGCCGCTGCGGCGAATGACGGCGCCGAATCCCGTCTTCACCCATACGTCATCGCCCTCCTGCTTGACGATTTCGAACGGCTGGATGCGCGGATCCATATTGGGCGTGATGACGACGTAATCCAAATCGAAATGGCGGTAAGGATCGAAATCGTCTCCCCATTTCTCCCGGCAGCGCTTCATAAATCCCGTCCAAAAAAATTCTCCGGCGGGTATGCGATCCCCTTCTTTATGCAACAAAGCGAGCCGCATCCGTTCGATTTTTCCCTGCGCTTTTCCCATGGTTGTTCCTCAAGATAAATAGATAAAGCGATCTTCAAGCGGTTTCTCTTGAATGTCAAGTTTTTCTTCGGAAGACATTTTCGTCTATTTGCAAATTTTCAATAATAGACACTTCAAAAAATAGAGCAATGTATAATATGATAGATTGAATGTCCGAATTGCCGGGAATAACCAAATTCGATGGGAGGAAAAAAGATGAAGAAAACTATGTGGATCGCAGTAGGATTGTTATTGGCGGCGGGCGTTGGCTACGCGCAGGACGAGTTTTTCAAGATTATGGATTTCGAGGAACAGGAACCACCCGCCATTAGCGCGAGTTGGGACTTCTTTACGGGATTCAGCGTAGAAGGCGAGCCGGTTCATGGCGGCAATTATTCGCTCATCCTCGATATTACCAGCGGAACCGGAGGCTGGAATTTTTCCACCTGGCAGTTCCCCGCCGATGTGGGTACTGTTGACCTATCCAATACCGACGAAATCAACATCTGGGTAAACGCCAACAGTATTTTTCAAATGAATTTTGAATTCGGCGGCGCCAATCTCGGTTATCGAGGTTATACGGCGGATGATTTGGGGACGTGGAAAAAATTGTGCTGGTGGTATCCCGAAGAGACGGCTTCCGCGTTCACGGCGGTGAATAGTTGGGGGTCTTTCATTAATCCAGCGGCGATGGGCGGTTTTCCCGAAGGCTTTTCGGGCACGATCTATATGGACGATATCCAAGCCCGCATTCGAAAAGAAACGCCGGAGCGGGAGTATTTTCTCCTGAATGGTTTCAATTCGGACGCCGACCTAGCCAATGTTACCGTGCACACAGCGGGCGGCATCGTGAAGGGCGGAGCGGTTGCGCCTACGGAAGGCGACGGCTATCTGAAAGTAACTCTCTCCGACGCGGGGAATAGCCGGTTCACTCTCGATGTGACGAAAATCCCGGAATTTCAAAATTACGACCGCATCCATTTCGATTTGTATATGGATGGAACAGCCACCGGCTATTGGGGCAATTTCGGATTGTATCTCGATACCAGCGATGCCAGCGGCAATCCAATTACGTCCGGTTTCACCCTCGTTAATGGATCGTATGCCGCCGTGGCAACGAAACAATGGCATACGTTCGTTCAGCAATACGGCCCAGTGCAAGGAACCGATGGCTTCTTGATGCAAAATCTGATAAAAGACTCCATCGCCCCTATCTACGCAATGCCGGGCGCTTCGATCGCTATTCGTTTAAATACGAACGGCGGCGGCGTGGAAGGAGTGCCGCTTTACGTCGACAACATTCGCCTTTCTCGCGTTAAAGGATCGGCCGTTTCCGATTGGGATTTGTATTGAGCAGAAGGAATAAGAAAAAGGCGGGAGCGCTTTTTATGCGTTCCCGCCATTCTTTAGTTCGTAGGATGGGTTGAGTTGTTTGACCCATCAATTATTTTATACCAACCTGCAATTAGATTGTAACTTATAATTCCCTCGCCCTCTGGGAGAGGGTTAGGGTGAGGGAATTATAAGTCTAATAATATCAACCCTCACCTAACCTCTCCCAATCTTGGGAGAGGAATTTTAAAAGCAACGAATTCAAAAGTGATTGGTATTATACGTCATTCTTATGCGTGAACGTAAGGATTCCATTCCAGACCCGGAATATCGAAAAGGTTCTCTTTTTCTTCGTAAACCAGGCGGATGTCTTTGAAGCGGCAGAAGCGCCGCAGGTCTTGCGTATAATCGCCGTAAAAGACGACGCGGTGCAGTCCGCACGACCAATTTTCCAGGATGTGTTGCGCGTCATTGACTTTCATGGCGATCTTGGTACGGCATCCGCTGTCCGAATCGGGATTGTCGATGATTTCGCCGGTGGCGTAGAGCAAAATGTCCGTCCCAATCAATCGGCTCATGGCGACTTTTTGCCCCAACCGCATTTTGACCTGCAAAGAAGCGCCGCGCGCGTCTTCGAGATGGTTGCGGATGATATACTTGCATTGTTCGCCGTCCGGGCCGTCCATCTTGATCGGCGACACGCAGTGGGCGTGGATGATCGTGTTTCTAGGCAAATCGAAGACGGGATCGCTGACAAAGCCCGGTTTTCCGGTTAGATATTGGAAAATCAGGTGAGTTATCGAGGATTTGATATCCGCTTCGCAGACGCCGCCCAAGCCCATGCTGTCCAGGCGCGAGAAGCCCAGGCAAGGATAAGCCAATCCCTTATCCATCAAACCAAGCCCCAAGCAATTGATCGTAATGAGATCCGCTCCTTCGTCCTCCAACACTTTCACCATCGCCAAATACATGCGCGAAGCGTTGTATATCTCCTCCTTCGTCGGTTCGACGATTTTTTCCGCTTCCCGGATCCATCGTTCCGCATCTTCTTTTACTTTTGCATCGTTGGCGGCATGATACGCGGCGGCTAGTTGGTCGTAGGGAATGGTTTTGATTTGCGTTCCGAATTTGGTTTTAATGGCGTTTTCGTATTCTTCACCCGGCCCCTTGCCGGTCATCATATAAAGCACTTTCGCTTCCTTGAGCCGGTGAATGGCGCGGAACGGGCGGACAGCGGCGGCGATGTCGCCGAAATCGCTGGTCGGCAGTACTTCGATCTTCTCTCCCCGTTTTTGCAGAGAGGCGATGGTATGCCATTCGTGCCCCGCATAGAGGGGAGCGAATAGGATGACGGGGACTTTCAATTTCAGCATGGATTCCAGATACGATCCGGCGCCCATCGTCAAATGCAGAACCAGAATTCCGTCCAAGTCTTTGAACTTCTCCAGGACGGCGGCCATTTGTTCGTCCGTCGAAACCAGGTCTCCGCCAACGAATTCGATATCCTCCAGCGCCAGACTCAACTTGGCGAATTCCTCTTCGAACTGTTTCATCTCCATGTTTAGATCGACGGTCGCCTTTGGCCAGCCGGGATGAACATGGCCCACGTATACTTTACCAATCCGCGTTTTCGTCATGCCTCGGCGCAGGGGTAGGACCGGTTCCGCTGCAGCGGCGGAAGCGGGCTTCATCATGGCGCTCATGCAAACCGCGCTCATGGCGGTTGCGCTGATAAACTCTCGGCGTTTCATTCCTTTTTCCATGGACTTCACCTCTTGAACATGCGTAAGATGAATGATGCTGATTGATCCTCAACATATCACGGATAAAAAGGGAAATATACGGCGATTTGAGTATGCGTTTTTAGTCCCTGGATATTTATTGCGTTTTCAACCGCAGAAGAATCCCAAGCAAGTCGCTTCCATCGGCGATTCCATCCGCATTCCAGTCTGCCGCCGAACTGGCCATTCCCCAACCATGTTGGAAAAAGAATAGATCAAGCGGCGTCAACCTCCCATCCGCGTTAAAATCTATAAAGGCGGGAACGAAGGGAACGAGAAAAGCGAACGCTTCTGCGTCATCCTTGTTACCCGGAACGCCAACGAATAGGTCCTGATGCCCGTCTTGATTGAGGTCCCCCAAGAAATGGACGGATAGTCCAAATTGATCGCCGTCTTTTTTCCCGTAAAAAGCGATGGACGAAGTTTTTGCGATTTGTTCCATCATGCCACGTTTCAAGTTCGCACCGTTGACGATGTATACGGTTCCGGTATGACTGGTTGCGTCCGCCGGGCTGACGGCGCGAAACGCCCCGGCGGCGATAAGAGTCCCGGAAGTGGAAATGCTTTCCCCCAATCCGGAATTGGCAATCCAATGTCCCAACAGGATGGCGTCTCCTGGCGCTTCTTTCGTTATATTTATTGATGGCGTTGCGTTGGCTGAGCCAGGGATGATTGCAATCAGTCCCGTCGGCGCCGTTCCGCCGCCGATATTGCCGGAAGCTAGTCCGGCAATGAGATCGGCTCGTCCGTCTCCCGTCGCGTCTCCGCCTTTGATAACGCTTACGGCATGCATATTGGGATCGGGGAAAAGTTGGAAGGATATCTCCCGGACGGCGAGTGGAATTTCGTTGTAATTGTATGTTCCCGTCAACGCCGTCCCGCCGGGTAGAATCATGATCGTTCCTTTGGGATTTTCCTCCTGAGTTACTCCCGTAAAGAGAGCAAGGTCTGAAGAGCCGTCCTGTGTATAATCCCCGATGAATTCAAAGGCATTCCCGAAGTATCCGATGCCAGAATCGGTTTTAGGGCCTAGAATCGTTAGCGTCGATGTCTGATCCAGGTTGTTGGTTTGGATGATTTTTTCGGGAAACGATCTTTGTCCGTAAATTGCATAGACGGCTTCTTGACCATCCCTTTCTGCGCTGACGCCCGCCCGGTAAATGAGTAAATCGTTGAGAGCGTCGTTATTGAATGTGTCGCCGTCCGCCAGGGAAAAACCCAACAATTCGCCCGGACTGCCTTCTACAATAAGAGCGAATAAATCCTCATCCTCCACGCTGGCGGAGGCGGGAGGATATTGGGAGCCTTTCAAGACGTAAACCCTTCCGCCAACGCCGTCGAAAGGCGCTCCGATGGCGATGTCTTTGTATCCATCGTTATCGAAATCCCCCAGCGCCGAAATGGAAAAGCCGAATCCGCTTCCATCGTTTCCCTTGATGGCGAAGCCTTTATTGCGCAGATTGGAGAGATCGATGGAATCGGGTTGATTGCGGTTGCCCAGGATAATATTGACCTTATCGTTGAAAGGTTCTCCGATCGCCAATTCGGATTCGCCCGTGCGCGTGAAATTGCCGATGATTTTTACGATATAGCCCGTCATCCCATCCGCCGAACCGCCTACGAACCTTGTTGTTCCCATCGGTGGGAAATTCATATCGATAGGTTGTCCATACGCTCCAATGACAATGAATAATTGCATATGGATAAGATAGAAAAATTTCTTCATTGCCGACTCCCGTCTATGCGAATTCGCCCGAACCGCATGGAATAAGGCGATGGAATACGGCCTGGATGCGCAAGCCGCTCTCCTGTTATTTATTCGAATGTATCATAATAAAGAGGAAAAGTCTTAACGGATAGTTGGAATATTGCCGATTCTTTTTATCATCCGGCTTCATCATGAGTGATCTATTCGGAAAAAAAATTTTGCTAACTTCCGGCCCCACATGCGCGCCGCTGGACGCGGTCCGCTATATCGCCAATCGCTCAACGGGAAGACTGGGATCGGCGATCGCCTATGAATTGCATCGCCGAGGAGCGGAGTTGATCCATCTCGCGGGCGAGAACAGCTTCACGTCTCAACAATTGCATCCCGGCGAAGATTTATCCCGCATCCGCGTCGAACGCTTCTTAATGGTGGAGGATTTGAAAGACAAGTTGCGCCGTCATTTGCTCGAGGATTCCCTCGACGCCGTTCTCATGGCGGCCGCCGTTTTGGATTACGTTCCCGCCGATCCTCTACCCGGCAAGAAATCGTCGCAGGACGGCGAATGGATTATCCGGCTGAAGCGGGGAGAGAAATTGATCGAACATATTCGCGTTTGGGCGCCGCACGTTTTTCTCGTCGGCTTCAAACTGGAGGCGGATATTACGCTAGAAGAATTGTCGGCGCGCGCCGGAGATTTAATGGATCGCAGCGGCGCGGCGTTGGTTCTGGCCAACCGCCTGGAAGAGATCGGAAACGAAAACCATGTGGGCTATATCATCGAACGCATCGCCGGTTCTACGGATTGCGTCATATCGCCTCCATTGCGTGCGCGTGAAGAGATCGCCGCACGGCTGGCGGACCGGCTGAGCGAAGGCCTGTAATAGCGAAACGGGGGAAAAGAGTAAAATGATTGTCGAAGGGAAAAATATTCTTTTAGGCGTAACCGGCGGCATCGCCGCGTATAAATCCGCCGTATTGGCGCGGTTATTCAAGAAGGCCTCCGCTGACGTGCGGGTGATTATGACCGAGTCGGCGCAAAAGTTCATCGCTCCCTTGACGATGGCCGCCTTGTCCCAAAATCCCGTCGGCCTGGATATGTTCGCGCACCCTCCCATTCATGAAGTGCGCCATATCGCCTGGGCGGAATGGGCGGATATCGCCGTTATCGCTCCCGCCACGGCCAATTGCCTCGCCAAAGCGGCGGCGGGATTAGCGGACGACCTTCTATCCACCACCATTCTCTCTTTGGAGTGTCCTTTGATTATCGCCCCGGCGATGCACCGCCAGATGTGGGCGCATCCCGCTACCCAAAGAAACATCGAAACTTTGCGCAGTTTCGGCTATCGCATCATCGAACCGGCGGTAGGGGAATTGGCGTCGGGAGACGTCGGCGCTGGACGAATGCGCGAACCCGAAGAGATTTTCGATTTTATAACTCAGTTATGATATGGGAAGAATAAACATTCCCCCTTCCTCTCTCCAAAAACAGAAGAATTCCACGAATGTTTTGAATCACGGATTTCATAGATGATTTGGATTTCACGGAGAAAAACTTTTCCAAGCATTATTCCTGGACATTATGGTGGGATTTGCTTCGCTCAACCCACCCTACCCAACTATACAGCTTACGCTTATTTGGCGGTATACTCAGGACATGATTTGGCGTTCGGCCGTTCGGGGCGCGTGCAAATATGTCCATAATTCCATTTGCAGGAATCGCACAAAAAAACATCCCCAAACGCTTTCGCCTTCCATTTCGAACGCCAGTTTTTCCATTTTTTAAAGAATTTATTGAACATGATTACCCTCGGTGAACGATTTTCCGCAAGCCTCGTTTCAACGTTTGCCAAAAAGCGCTGGGGATAAAAATCCATCGCTTGCCGTCTATTATGGTGACATTCCCCATGGCGCAGGCCGTATGGCATCCGTCAGGGTATGGGCCTTCGGGATCGGGTTCTATTACGCCCGCCGCCTCTTCCTTGAATTCTTCCGGCGTCAATTTTTGAACGCGGTTGATGATCAACCGGGCGCCGTAAGCGGATGAGCAATCCTGGGCGGGACGATAAAGCGTTCCTTCATGGATGAATGGCGTCCCGCCGGGACGGGCGGAACGGACGTCGGTCTTGACGGGATTATTGGCGTGAGAACGCCACGGCCCTAAAAGATCGTCCGCGTAATAAACGAACAAATTATGATTAGGCCCATTCTCCTGGCAGGCGCAAAACAGCCACCAGCGCCGGTCGAAGTAGGCAATCGTGCTATCCACGCCTTGGACGCCCTCCACCAGCGCCGCTATTTTCTCCCATTTCGCGGGAAAGGAGACGGCGCGGTAAAGCGCGATTTCGCTCGCTTCGTAGGTTTCGGGAACACAATAAATCTCCCCCTCATTTTCAATGAGATAGGGATAAGACATATGAAAAGAATTTTCCATCGCTGGAAGAGGCGCCGCTTTGGATGGATCGTCGTCGAATTGAAAGAAGAAAATTCTCCCGCGTCCAATCCGATAATCCAATTCCTCGAACAAAATCGTATGGCGATCCTCTTTTTTTAGGGCGAAAGGATCGGCGAAAAATTGGTTCTTCATCGGCGCAGGCATCCATACGATGTTTGGATGCTTCCCGGATTGAAGGTAAGCTTGTATCGGCTGCTGCGCCATGCCAATATTCCATTGGTCATGGCGAAAAAGCGCCTGGGCGGCTCTTTTTGCCGCATTGCGGATGATCTTCGCGCCAAAGACGGCCATCTGGCGATTGGTGGGAGAATAATAAATCGGGGCGTCCGTTGGGGAAGGAGGCGCCTCGAGATAATCGGCGGCGCCCTGGCGCAGGTCGATGCAAACTTGAGACGCCCAACCGGAACTTTCTAATAGAATGTTGTTCAAATTACGGCTGTAAGAGGTAAGGCAGGTATTGATGCGCCCTTTTTTAAGCGCTACTCCGCCGTCCAGGCGATCGGTCAACCGTTGCAGCAAGGCGCCGCTTACCGGATCGTCATGATAAATCTCCCAGAAGCAGGGAGGTCCACCTCGATAGCGCTCTTCGTCACCATGATGATACGACCAGACGCCATAACGGGGCGTTTTCAGAATCTCGCCTCGAATAATGCCGTAAGCGAAACGGAGAATGAAATCGAGGTTGTAATTGCGGATAGTTTCAATGTCCTCTTCCCGGAAATATTGCGAAAATTTTCCTTTTTTTACCGTCCTGCAGGGAAGACGGGGAATATCCTTAAAGGTTTCGGAGAGATCGACCGGACGGCTGGCTTCCGGTTTGACGAGAAAATTATTGTACAGTTGAAATACTAACTGATTCCATCGTATGCGCTTCAGGCGGCTCGCCAAGGAATTCCTCTCCGCCGAATCGTCGTCGATAATCAGCAGCGCCGGCGCCACATTCTCCAGCGCCATCAGTTTTTGCAAACATCGCGCTTGCCATTTTTGGAAAATTGGACCGAAGCACATAACGCCGAACCGGATCGGCGCCGTTGCGCGTTCGAACGTTCCGTTCGTCTCCGGGATCATCCCGCCGTCCTCCATCATGCCATTTCCTTGAAGAGTACTATCCTAATTCCAAGCGGCCTGCCGTTTAAGGGAGGAGAAATCCCTCCTCGCTGGAAAACTGGCGGGGGCTAGCGGCAAGTTTAAAGTCGAGCCTATGATAACCAACAAAGAAAACGCAAAAAATTGCGGAAATCGACGGAGAAGAAAGTTCCTTCCCGTTGACTGAATGAGGGATATCCAATTATACTTATACGATTGCCGTAACGGTTTCCTATCGCCTATGTCGAGCAAGCCGCAAGGCGCATCGATGGGCGAATAAAAATAACCTAAGGAAATCGTTTGACTTGGGTCGTTAGCTCAGTTTGGTTAGAGTGCTTGCTTGACATGCAAGAGGTCACTGGTTCAAGTCCAGTACGACCCACCATGAATTCAACGGACTCTCCCGTTGACAAAAAGAAGCGGGATGAGTTTTTATTTATTCTATTCTTGTTGGGAAAGAAGAAGGGACCGAACCAACGGTCTCTTTTTTTAGTGAGCAACAACAATGGTTTTAGCCAAGCCGCGGAGCGAGATCGTCTTCGGCTTGTCAGAAAAGCCAGTGAACGCTTAGATTAAGATATAATTTGAGGTTGGGATAATCGTTATATACGATTCTAAGCCAGAGAGGAGCGTGATTTTCGATTAGAAAAAAAACACCGTTTAGACGGGAAGATCCGCACGACGCCACCCGGATTAACGAAATGATACGGGAAGATGAGATTAGGCTCGTCGATCAAAATGGGGAACATATGGGCGTGATTTCCGTGAGAGAGGCCCTTGAAAAAGCGCAAGCGGCTCATCTTGACCTGGTCGAAGTGAGCGCGAAATCCAAACCGCATGTATGCCGGATCATGGATTTCGGGCATTACAAATACGAACAGGCGAAGAAAGTCAAGGAAGCCAAAAAGAAGCAAAAACATATCGTCGTCAAGGAGATCAAACTTCGTCCGCGCATCGACGAACACGATTACGATTTCAAGTTGAATCATGCCATGAAATTCCTGGAACACGGCGATAAAGTCCGCTTCATTCTTCAGTTTCGCGGCCGAGAAATGGCGCACAAGGAATTGGGGCGGAAAGTGATGGACCGTATCATCGAAGACCTTGACGACATGGCGCTGGTGGAACAATCCCCCAAGCAAGAAGGCCGTTTCATGAATATGACTCTTGCGCCGTCTCTCGTAAAAAAGAAACGTAAAGAACGCGCCGCCAACGAAGAATTGGCGGCGGCGGCGGAAGATCAATCCATACAAACGGTTGTAGCCAACGAAGAGGATGAAGACTATTCGGACGGCGATTTCGCTGACGAAGACGATTCGGACTTCGAGGACGCAGAAGATGAATTCTCGGAAGACGACGATGCTTCGGATAAGGATTTGCCGGAGGACGATTAACCATAGCGGAAGAGGAATATCATGGCATCTGGACCGAAAATGAAAACCAATCGCGGAGCGGCGAAGCGCTTCCGCAAAACCAAAAATGGAAAATTCAAGCGGGAACGCGCTTATCTGAGCCATATCCGCACCAAGAAAACTACCAAACGCAAAAGGCGGTTGCGCCACCAAACCACCGTCGATAGCACGGAAATCAAGAGAGTCCGCCGCATGTTGGCGCAGTAACGTCGCAGAGGAGAGAAATACGTCATGCCACGCGCAATCAGTCAAGTCGCCTCCCGTAGGCGCAGAAAGAAAGTACTCAAAGCAGCGAAAGGATCGACTCTCGGACGCAGAGTGCAGATTCGATCCGCCCGCCACGGCGTTCATAAGGCGCTTAAATACGCCTACCGCGACCGCCGCAATCGCAAGCGCGAATTCCGCCGCTTATGGATCGTCCGCATCGCCGCCGCCTGCAAGTTGGAAGGCTTGTCCTACAGCGTTTTTATGGGCGGACTCAACAAAGCGGGCGTAGAGATCAATCGAAAAGTGTTGTCGGAACTCGCCATCGCCGATCCCGCCGCCTTTCGCGAACTGATCGCCGTCTCCAAAACCGCTTTGAGTTGATAAGCGGTTCTTCGAAATTCCAAGGCCTGTGCTTTTACTCCTGCGGAATTTATAGGGTAGAGCAGGCGTCACGCCTGCATCCACAGAGCAGGCGAGACGCCTGTTCTACCCACATTAAGGCGTTGAGCACGCGTAAAAAAAACGTAGAAGCAAAATGACCGATAGCGAAAATCTTAGATCCCAGTTAGAAGAAGCCCAACGCCAAGGCATGGAGGAATTCGCCCTGGCTTCATCTCCTCAGGCTCTCTATGAAACCCGCACTCTCTACTTGGGAAAAAAAGGAAAAGTCAAGGCGATTTTACGGGGACTCGGCCAGCTCTCCGTAGAAGAAAGACCCGCCGCCGGTCAACTCGCCAACCAGGTCGCCGATGCTTTAGAAACGGCTTACCTAGAACGTCTGGAGGCGCTCAAGGCGCTGGAATCCCAACGCCAATTGGAAGAGGACGCGGCCGACGTTACGCTGCCTGGAACCTGGCCGCCTTTAGGAGGATTGCATCCCTTGATCCGCGTCCAGACCGAAATCGAAGACCTCTTCTATTCGATGGGATTCGATATCGCCGACGGTCCGGAAATCGAAACTGAATATTACAACTTCGAAGCGCTCAATTTTCCTCCCGACCACCCCGCCCGCGATATGCAGGACACGTTTTCCATGAAAAACGGCTGCGTTCTTCGCACGCATACTTCGCCGGTTCAGGTGCGCTACATGGAGACGCATGAACCGCCCATCCGCATGATCGCTCCCGGACGCGTTTACCGCTGCGACTCCGATATCACCCATTCCCCCATGTTTTCCCAGATCGAAGGCTTGGTCGTCGACGAAAACATCTCCTTCCGCGATCTGAAAGGAACGCTGGATTTGGTGATTCACCGCATCTTTTCGCCGCAAACGAAAACCCGCTTCCGCCCTTCCTTCTTCCCCTTCACGGAACCGAGCGCCGAAGTGGACATTACCTGCTTCGCCTGCACCGGCCCCGATCCCAACTGCCGCTTATGTAAAGGTACGGGCTGGATCGAAGTCCTGGGTTGCGGCATGGTCCACCCGGCGGTATTGCGTTCGGGAGGCTACGATTCCGAAAAATATACAGGCTTCGCCTTCGGACTCGGCGTTGAGCGCTTCGCCATGCTGAAATACGGCATTACCGACATCCGTCTTTTCTACGAAAACGACGCGCGCTTTTTGAGACAGTTCCGCTAATAGCTGTCATCCCTTTTGAGCGGCAAGGGCAAAGCGTTAGCCTGCCCTTGAGGGATCGATCAAAGGCAGACTGCATCTTGCGTAACATGGATTATTGATCTCATCCCGCCGTTTCAACGGCGGAGCAGCGTGTTTTATTTTCATTCATCACTCATCATTCCAAACATCAATCTTCCGGCAATTCCTGGCCCTTCGTTTCCGGCGCCCAGATCAGCGCGACCATGCCTATAACATAAATCGTGGACATCAGAATGGCGGCGGTGCGGAACGATAGGATCATAGCAAGATAGCCCAGCAGAATCGGGAAAGGCGCCGCCAAATAACGCACGGTGTTATAGCAGAAACCCACGCCTGTGCCCCGCAGCCGCGTCGGATAAAGTTCGGGGAAATAAATGGAATACCCGCCGAATAACGACAACTGAGCAAAGCCCATTAGAGGCAGCATCCAATAAGCGTCCCATGCGGAATTCAGCGAATTGAAAACGAACATCGTGATGAACATGCAAAGGATGAAGGAGATAAAAAACGCCAACCTCCGTCCCATAAACGTCGCCACCAGCGTGAATGCGAACATGCCCAGGAACGATCCCACATCCTGCAGCATCGTTCCCTTAGCCCTCACCTGCCCCGCGTATTCCTTCACCATGCGGATTTCTCCGGGAAACGCCGCTTCGTACAGCGCCCGGTTGGCGACGATGATATTCTCTTTTTTCTCCTTGCCTTCCTTCGCCAATTTCTCTTTTTCGATCAAGTTCCGAACGCCTTTGGACAAGCCGAGATACGCTGCAAACCGATTATCGGCGGCGATTTTATCCGCCGTTTTATCCAATTCGATCAGCGATTGGGCCAAGAGCCGTTGTTGCTCCGCCGTTGGCGCTTGCGAGAAATCGTAGGTCTCGATCAATGTTTGCGTCTCCGCCGGCAATTGGCTTTTCATATAAACATAGATCGGCTCCTTGCCCTCTTTCATTTTGACGAATAAATCGGCGTAGCCGAATTCATAGAACAAATTCGTCTCTAAATGCCGGTTCAACTCCGTATCGAAGAGAACTTGCAAGGGAAGGCGGGCGTCCACCAATAGATCGGGATAGGCGGCGTCCAGCAACAGGCGGTTAAGCATCAGATTGTCCGCGCTCGTCCGCTTGCTTTCCGCGCCCTTCTCTTCTTCGCGATCGATAATGGTTTTCGCCGCCGCTGGCGTCTCAACGCTTTTGAAATCCTCTTGCGCATAAAAATCTAGTTTAGCCAATACGCCGTTCAACGCTTCGATAATCGCCGCTTGATCGGCCTCCCCCCCCCGCGCCGCTTCGGCGACCGCCTGACGAGCTTCCGGCGACATCCGTTCCCACGCCCGCCGAGCCGGACTGGACGAAGAGGTTCGCTCCCCCCGTTTTAACGCCCGGCATAATCCTTTCCAATCTTTAACATCCTCCGGCTTCAGTTTCCAGTAATTCTCGCCGTAGGCGCCGATTTGCCGCAACGATTCTTCTGAAAAGCGTTGTTTTAGATAGCGGACCATCGGCTCCTTTTCTTCCTTGAATTTAAGAGCCAGCGTTCCAGGATCCTTGATATCCTCTTCCGTCAGCGGCTTGTCCCGCAGCGCCGTGGTGATCAATTCCGGCGAGAAGAAGCCGATGCCCCACAATCCGATCATTCCCGATACGCCTAAGCATAAGCCGACGATCGTATTTCTCCGCCAAGGATTTTTCTTGAATAAATCGACGAACGAACCCATCTCTTTGTCCGCCGCCTTCGCTGTTTCTCCAGAGGCCCGCAGCCGCGCCGCTTCCTCCTTCGCTTTTTTCCAAGCCTCCGGCTCGCGCAAGATAGTAACGATGGGAATCACCAGCAGCGCGGGTAAAATCCCCACGAGAAATACCGCCCGCCAACCGGACATTTCCCATCCGAAGAAAGAAAAGGGAAGGCCGGGATCGATTTTCAAAGCCACGAACGATCCGATTATATTCCCCGTCGCCGAAAGCGATTGCAGCGATCCTAGAGCCAGCGACCGCACTTTCGAAGGAACGCTCTCGGCGATCAACGTCGTCGCCGCGCCGAACATGCCTCCCACGCCCAGCCCTACCAGAAACCGGTAGATGCAGAAATCGATCCAGCCGATCGACAAGGCTGATAGTCCCGTAAATCCCGAATAGACTAAAAGCGTTAGCACCATCGTTTTCACGCGGCCGAATTTATCGCTGAAAATGCCGAAGATAATGCCTCCCGTGGCCCATCCAAGCATCAGGCACGTCGTTGCCACCGTACCGTAAAAGTTGACGATATCGCGCGCCGTACCGGCATCGAACAGTTCCGTCAACGCCATTTCCCGCGCCAACACGAAAATGCGTTGATCCATGCAATCGAACAGCCACCCGCACGACGCGATCAATACGATGATCCAATGATACAGGGTGACTCCTTCGAACATCTTTTGGTTTGCATTTTGCGGCTTTAAGGGTTGTTCCACGAGACGCGCTCCTCCCAATCGATTCGAATTCTTCTTATGGCGGGTTTCCCGCATTTTTAGAAACATACTTCCCATTGTCAAGCGACGCGGGCTTAAAGGAAATTCCATCTACATATCCTTTGCAGCCATTCCTGCGCCCAATACGCTATCCTTGAAAATAAACTCTCCGAAGGTTTTTATTTTTTCAGGCGTTTCACTATCATTGACTCCCGATAGGAAATGCACTTGGGTATAATACGGAATTGTCTTGCTCCCAGCGATTCGAACGATAAGCAACGCGAATCGACAAACGAAAAGCGGAGGATTACGATGTTTTATTCAATGAGAAATCGATGGATAAGCCAAACAGGCGCTACTCTTCTATGTCTAACGATCCTAATGGCGGTTCTCCCGGCGGCGAGCCAGGAAACGGGAACGTTGTCGCTGTCCCAAGCGGTCTCTACCGCTATCCAAAACAACCGCGAATTGGAAGCCGTCCGCCGCGACAAAAATGCCGCCGATTTGCAAAAGCGGGAAACGGAAAGCGGCTACTATCCCCAACTTTCTTATGCGTTTCAATTGACGAAAACTCATTCGGATAAATTCGATTTCGATCTGCCTGCAGGAACCGCTTCCCCCATCGACTTCAGCAAATTAGGCTTCACCGGCGCCAATTGGTCCAACAAACTACAATTGACCCAGCTGATTTACGATCATACGCTCTTGGGAACCATTGCTCTCGCCTCCCTGCAAAAAGAGGCGGCCCAATGGCAAAAAGACGGCCAAGAGCAAATCGTCGTCTTCGATTCGGTCAGCGCTTATCTTGACATTCTCCGCGCCCAGGAACTATTGAACGTGCAGCAGCAGCGGCTCCTCTTGGCCAATAAGCAATTGCAAACCGCCACCGCCAATTACGAAGCCGGTCTCCGCATCCGCACCGACGTTCTGCGCGCCGAACTGACGCGCTCGTCCGCCCTGCGCGACGTCGTTTCCTCCGAGATTGCCCTCGAACGCGCCCAGGTGGTTCTCAACCAAGTGATTGGCGTTCCTATGGAAAAGCGCCATCAATTCGATGGCGCCGGTCTCGCCTCCTATACGCCCCATGAAAACATCGTGGAAGCCGTGAAAACCTTCGACCGCCTCTTCGCTATGGCGCAAGAAAAAAATCCTTCCATCCAGCTGGCTTCCATCCTCGTGAAGCAGCGGGAACAATCCGTCTCCATCGCCCGCGGCGAATTTCTACCCACGGCGAGTTTTGGCGGCTCCTGGGGATACAATGACACCGGCGACATGACCCTGGAGGACCAGGAATGGGCGATTCAGGTCGGCGTCCAAGTTCCCCTCTTCGAAGGGGGACGCAAGATGACTAAAATCCGCCGCACCAAAGAACAATTGGAAGCCCAGAAACAACGCTGCGACGCCGCCGTCCGCGCCGTTCACAGCCTGGTGGAACAATCCGCCCTCGCCTTGCAGGAAGAACGCCGCAACCTGGAAATCGCCCTCGAAGCGGCCATTGTCGCCAAGGAAAACCATGAGCGCTTCCTCAACCTTTACGAGGAAGGTTTGGCCGACAGCCTCGACGTAACCCAAGCCCTGACGGAAAAAGTCACCGCCGACACCAATGTCGTAACTACCCGCTACGGCTTCCTCAAGGTTTACGCGCAACTCTTGTACGCTCTCGGAACCATCCCTACCCAAGACGCCGCCTACGAAGGCTCCGATTGGCTGGATATGATAAAATAAGGCGTATTACTATCGTCTTCGTTTCGTCGGCCATCTCGATCCGGCCAATCGTTGGGTAAAGAAAGCCGCGCTGATAAACGAAACAGCCCGAAACGCCCTTAACGGCGATCGCGGTCGCTCTGTTGGTCATGAATAGGGATAAGTTACGCTGGTTGGTTAGACTAAACCCTCTCACCCTTAACCATTTCCGGAGGGCGAGGGGATGGAAATGCGTAACAGGAGAATTCCACAAATTTTTTTGAATCACGGATTTTATGGATGATTTGGATTTTACGGAGAAAAACTTTTTTTAATGATGAATGATGAAAAATAAGGGATGTTGCAAGAGCAGAAACAATCTTGCCCCAGTTTCCCAGTCTCCTTGTCTCCTTAACTGATCTCTCCCAGCGCAAATCCCTTCCGTTTCTCGACCGAGCTTCTAATCTTGACGATCGACGAAAACGCGAAAGGTGAATTTAGAATGCCGCAAGAAAAACTCTCCCAGCTTCGCGCCCGCCTTGGCGAAGTCTCCGATATTCATTCCGCCGCCTCGCTTCTCCAATGGGATATGGAGACGTATATGCCGCCCAAGGCCGCGCCCGCGCGCGGGGAGCAAATCGCCACCCTTTCCGCTTTGGCGCATCGCGCTTTTACTGCGCCGGAAATGGGCGCGCTTTTGCATGATCTGCGGCAGACTGTCGAACAGCTTTCCGAGGATGACGCCAAACTGGTGGAGATCGCGCTTTACGATTACGAACGGGCGGTAAAATTGCCGGAAGCGTTCGTTCATGAATTTTCCTTGGAGCAAAGCGCCGCCTTCCAGGCATGGTTGAAGGCGCGAGTAGAGAAAAAGTTCGCGCTCTTCCAATCCCGGTTGGAAAAACTATGGCAACTCCTGCGCCGCAAAGCCGATCTGCTGGGATACGAAGGCTCGCCCTACAATGCCCTCTTGGAAGATTACGAACGGGGCATGACGGCGGAAAAATTGAAGGTTTTATTCGGCGTTTTGGCGAGCTGTCAACGCGATCTAATTCGCCGCATCGTCCATTCTTCCCGCCAACCGGACGTTTCCTGGACCGTAGGCGAATGGAACGAAAAAACGCAGTGGGATTTTTCGCTGGGCGTATTGAAAGACATGGGCTTCGATTTCGAAGCGGGGCGGCAGGACAAGTCCGTACATCCCTTCACGACCAATTTCGATATTTGCGACGTGCGCATCACCACCCGCATCGACGAGCGCAATCTGTTTTCCGCGCTCGCCAGTTCGATCCACGAGGGCGGACACGCGCTTTACGAGCAGGGCTTTCGTCTGGAAGATCGCCGCACGCCGCTGGCGCAGGCGATTTCGCTGGGCGTTCACGAATCGCAATCGCGCTTGTGGGAAAATATGATTGGCAAGAGTCTCGCATTCTGGAAGCATTACGCTCCGATGCTGCGCGATCGATATCCCGAACGTCTTGCAGCGCTTACGCCCGAACAAGTTTACGCGGCGGTCAACCAAGTGCGTCCCTCGCTCATCCGCGTGGAAGCGGACGAATGCACCTATAACCTGCATATTATTCTGCGTTTTGAAATCGAAGCAGGATTAATGGAAGGGACGTTGAAGGTTTGCGATATTCCGCAAGTTTGGAACGAAAAAATGCGGGATTATTTAGGATTGAATCCTCCGGATGACGCGGCGGGCTGCTTGCAAGACATCCACTGGTCGCATGGCCTCGTGGGATACTTTCCTACCTATGCGTTGGGCAATCTCTATGCGGCGCAAATCTTCGAGAAGATTATGCAGGATATTCCCGATCTATGGACGCAAATCGAAACGGGCTGCTTCGGCGGCTTATTGGGCTGGCTGCGCGATAACGTCCACAAGCATGGCCGCCGATTGACGGCGCCCCAACTCATCGAAAAAATCACGGGAAACGAACCGGATTGCGAACCTTATTTGCGTTATCTGGAAAACAAATTCTCTTCGCTGTATGGATTATAAAAACAGATGTTTCAACCACACGAAGAACGGCGCGAGGAAAATGGCGGGAAAGAGGTTTCCCAACCGGATTTTCCCCAGTTCGAGCATGTTGATGGAGATGCCGAAGATGAGCAATCCTCCCGCCGCCGCCGCTTCCGTAATGACGTATTCCGGCAGCGCCGCGCCCAGTTGCATGAAAATCAGCGTCAAAGCCCCTTGAAAAACGAGAATCGTCAACGCGCTGGCCATAACGCCGGCGCCCATCGCTCCCGCCAGGAAAAGGGCGGCGTGGCCGTCAAGCAGGCTCTTGGTGTAGATGATGTCGCCGTTTCCCTCCGCTCCGGCGCGAAAGGTTCCTACGACCGTCATGGCGCCCACGCAGAACAGGACGCTGGCGAAGACGTAGCCGTCGATGAACTGCGATTCCTTTTCCTGCCGCAACAGGCGTTTTAAAAAGCCGCCCAGCGATTCCATTCCCGCTTCGATATTCAACGCTTCGCCGAGTAGTCCGCCCGCGATCATGCCCAAGGCCAGCAGCGGAATGTCTTCCGTTTTCAAGGCGTCGCGCAGGCCGATGACGATGGTCGTCAGGCCAATGGCTTGAAAGAGAATGCTGCGAAAACGCGGCGCAAGTTTTCCGTGAAACGTCAGTCCAATGGCGGAGCCGATCAGAACGGCGAGAGTATTGACGAGCGTAGGGATCATGGATTGGGATATCTGTGCCATCAGCGGGATGGCGAACGTTTTCTCTTGCGGGCGGCGCTGGGGACAGCGTTCAGGCACGGTTTTTTTCTTTGATTGAGCCTTTTATGCTGCTTGCAATACAACTCGTTCTTCCTTGGCCGTCCGCCTTCCTCTTCCTTCGTTCCTTCCGGAGAAACCTCCGCGTTAGGGCAATTGGAATCGCATTCTTTAACCATAAAAAGCCTATTTTCTTCGAAAACGAATAACCTGGATGAATGGCGATCAATAATCCGTCAAAGCGTAATCGACGGCTTGAAATAGTTTTTTGGAAGAGGTCAGGATTCTCTTTTTCAACTTGTTCATGGCGTTGAAATCCTGATCCGCGACGTCGATCTCCACGCCGACGAACGTTTTGTTGGCCCAACCCCTTTTGCCGCTATGGGCCAGCTGAAGGTAAAGAATGTAAGTCGGCGCATGCATTCCATATTCATTCTGGGAATAGGACGTTAACGCTTCCACGATTTTTTGCGGGTCTTTTCCCGTGACGTCGCCGCTGATTTCCAGGTCCAGAGAAATGCGGAATTTATCGGGCAGTTCGGCGCGTTGGATGACGAAGCCCAACCCCGGCCGTTTGGCGTCTCGTTTTTTGCTCATTCGAGTGAAATAATATTGGGCTTGGGGACTGGTTCCCGAATATTTGAAAATGCCGTAGTCGCCGTCCGGAGCCGATAAAACTTCGTCGATTTCATGGAGGTCTTTATAAACCTCCGCGATAATGTCGTCCAATTGCTTGCTTTCCAATTCTCTCGATTGCAGGCCATACATAAATAAAATCTCCAAAATCAACTGGAAGTTCGACGCCGCTCGCCTAAAATACTTAAAATACAAGTATATCTCGGCGGATAGGCGAGATTAGCCATACGGCAAGAAGATATTATAATAGACGCTTTTTGAAGGATGAGTAATATGCCGGAATACGAGCCTGCGATCTTAACCGGCGCCCCTTGCGGCATTCTCTTCGAATCGCCCCACTTGGGACGCGAGGTTCCGCCGGAATTGCGCCATCATCTCCGATTGATGGAAGCGGCGGCGCAGCGTTTGGACGGCGGAATCGATTTCGCCGGACGTTATCTGCTCGGCGCCGTCGGCGGACAATGGACTTATTCCACGGTTTCTCGTCTGGTCGTGGATTTAAACCGGGGATCCGCACACGTGGATTCGCGGATTTGCCCCCAATGGCCCGGCGCCTGCGTCTATGAGGATGGGGGAGTGATCGTTCCCTACGCCGAAATCGGCGGCGTCAAAGTACGATTGTATGATGATCCCTTACCGGAAGAGGAAGTTAACTATCGCCTGGAAAAATATTGGCGGCCTTATCACGAGCGGCTGCGGGGAATAGTGGATTCCTCCGTCCAGACGTATGGCCAGGCGCTTTTAATCAGCCTGCATAGCGCTTATCCCTGGAGGGAGCATCAGCGCGAAGATCGGCCCGCCATCTACTTGGGAACGCGCAATGGCAAGACTTGCGGCGCCGCCATTCTTTCCGCCTTGCGAAATGGATTGGAAGAGAAGGGTTTCTTGGCTGTCGCGGAAAATTATTATCAAGGCGCCTATACGACGCAAACCTATAGTGAAATCGATGGCCTCGACGCCATCCAGATCGAACTGGATCGGCGTTATCTTTTAGAAGAATCCATGCCGGACGCCGTTTTTCCCCATCGAGAAACGATGCTCCAGGCGTTGGCGGCGGTTTTGCAAACGATTTCCCTTTCCAGCCAACGTCTTTCCTCCGGCCCTGCCCGCCGCCTTCTTTCGCCCCGCGCTTACGTCGATCCCGCCACGGGCGACGTTTTTCCTTTTTGACCGGCGTCCGATTCGATTTTTTGCTTATCGAAAAAGTTTTGGCTATGGCTGAATTGCTTGCAGAGAAATTCTTCGGGAATCTCTTTGAGAAAGCGCGATGGGACGCGCTTGGCTCGCCTGCCGAATTTATTCCGTTCCTTTGTCAGACTGAGGGTAAGATGGTTCTTCGCCCGCGTCATGCCTACATAGCAAAGCCGCCGTTCCTCGTCCACGTCCGTACTGTCTTTCAGCGAACGCCCATGCGGCAGCAGGTCTTCTTCCATGCCGCAGAGAAACACGAAGGGAAACTCCAGCCCCTTGGCGCTGTGCAGCGTCGCCAATAATACAGCGTCCTCCGGCCTGCGGTTTTTCTTGCCGTTCGTCTCGTCGCCCAGCGAAATCGAATCGATGAAATCCGACAACGAACCGTTCTTGTCCCGCTCCATAAAAGCGGACGCCGTGGAGACTAGTTCCTCTACGATTTCGATTTTCATTTGCATTGCGATGGCATCCTCAATGGTTCTTTCGATCTCTTCGCGGTAGCCGCTGCGTTCGATCGCGGCGCGTACCAAGGCAGGCAGATCGCAGCCAGCGCTTTGGTTGCGCAGATCGTCGATCATAACGGTGAAAGAGCGAATGCCGTCGCGGGTTTGTTTGCTCAGGGATGGATCGTCTTTAACCTGCTTCAGCCATTCAAATACGGACGTTCCCCGTTGCTGGGCTTCTTCGGTCAACTTCACGATCGTCGTTTCCCCGATGCCCCGCCGGGGGTAATTGACGATGCGCAACAGACTGAGATCGTCGCGGGGGTTGCGGATCACTCGCAGATAGGCCGTGATATCCTTGATCTCTTTGCGGTCGAAAAACTCATAGCCCCCTACGACGGCGTATGGGATTCCGGCAACGCGCAGCGTGCTTTCCAAGGCGCGGGACTGGATGTTGCTGCGATAGAGCACGGCGAAATCAGACCATTTCGCGTGAGTCCGCTCTTTGATGGTTTCCATGCGCCAGGCGATGGTTTGCGCTTCGTCATTTTCATCGTTGGCCAGGAAAGCGTCGATGTTCTTCCCGCGTCCGCGGTCGGTCCAAAGCCGCTTCTCCTGCCGCTTATGGTTGTTCATGATAACGTGATGCGCCGCGTCCAGGATGGTTTGGGTGGAGCGGTAATTTTGCTCCAATTTAATTACCTTAGCGTCGGGGTAATCTCGTTCGAATTGCAGAATGTTGCGCACCTGCGCCCCGCGCCAGCCGTAGATGCTTTGGTCGTCGTCGCCCACGACGCAAATCTCCCGCCGCTTCCCGGCGAGCAAGGAGATCAAACGGCATTGGCCGTGATTAGTGTCCTGGTATTCGTCGACGAGAATATGTCGATAAAGGTCTTGGTAATAGCGCAGAATCTCCGTATGTTCCTCGAACAGGCGGATGGGCAAGAGGATCAGATCGTCGAAGTCCACCGCCTGATGCGCCCGCAGCGCCTGCTGGAAACTCTCGTATATATCGGCGAAGACGAGATCGTATTTATCGTTGAATAGAGGATAATCCTTGCCGCCTTGCGTCAGGTTGTTCTTATAAGCGCTGATGCGCGCCAGCAAAATTCCCGCGTCGAATTTTTCCTTTTTCTGGGGATGCTCCCGCAAGTAGGTTTTGACGAGGGACAATTGATCGCCTTCGCCGTAGATGGAAAAATGCTTGCGGAATCCCAGCCGGTCGCCGTGTTGGCGCAGGATTTTCAATCCCAGCGAATGAAACGTCGACAACGTCACCGGCTCCGCCTTAGCGCCGATCAAACTTTTAACCCGCTGCTTCATCTCGTTGGCGGCCTTATTGGTAAACGTTACGCCCAATATGTTCTTGGGATCGATTTGATGCTTATGGATGAGATAGGCGATGCGGTAAGTAATGACGCGAGTCTTGCCGCTTCCCGCGCCCGCCAGAACCAACAACGGACTCCCCCGATGGACGACGGCCTCCAACTGCGGCGGATTCAAGAGTTTTTCCAATTTCACGAAACGATCCTCAACCGGAAATTCCGCCGCGTAAAGAAATGCGGGACGGCGGCTCAGAGAAGAAAGATGGTAACACGCTTTTTCCTGGATTCAATCCGGCGATTTTCTTTTCGCGTAGTAATAATAAAAGTATAATGTCAATTTGCCTCTTGCTGAGAGCCTTTCCTTGGTATGGGATTCATCTCTTTTCTGAAACACCAGAGTTGAAGCGGCTTCCAGCCTCTTGAGCAGCGAAGGAAAGAGCCAGGATGGCTCTTCTACTTTTCCTTCTTGATATAGCTCGCGAACCTCGGGTGGGTTGTTCCTAAGGGACCATTTTTGGTCTTTTATAATGAGTTTAAAACGAATCATTAATCTTTACGGTTTAGAGCCAAGTGCGGGCGAGACGCCCACTCTCCTAGGACGAGTCTCATCCAACTTTACTTCCTGTTATCGCTTAGCCTTTTCTCGGTAAGCGGCTCGTTATTCATCATTCCCCATCGTCTTTGAATTCCGCGGCTCGAACTCTTGCCGCAGTCGGAAAACCGTAAGACAATGCGGGATGGGATTTTCTTTACGCGATGGATGGAAATTGAAACGAAAAGAAGGATGGAGGATCGTCTTCTCATCTCTTTCATGAAAGGAAAGGAGTTTGTCGATGATTAGAAGGACATGCATGACGGCGTTGACGTTGGCGTTGGCGGCCAGTCTGGCGACGGCGCAGGGCGAAAGGCCGGTTATGGGCAACTGGCATGGCGAATTCGCCGGCGCGGCCTGGAAAGACAAGACCATTCGCGCCCAGGTGGTAGGAGAAAGTTGGGACGAATACCGGGCGGTGTTCTTTGTCGGCGCCAAAGGCGTGGAGGAGCAACGGGCGGAAATCAGAGGAAAAACCAACCGGGGCGTCACTCATTTTGAAGGCCGGGCTGACCTTGGCGAAAAACTGGGCGGCGTTTTCGACGTAACGGGCGACATTGTCTATACGGGCCAGGGCAAAGAAGCGAAAGGCTCTTTCGACGGCGTATTCAAAAACCAGAGCGGAGAAGGCGCCTTCTCGCTAAAACGTGTGTTGATTAAATCGCCTACGCTGGGCATGAAGCCTCCCGAAAGCGCGATTATGCTGTTCGACGGAACGGACGCCGCGCTTAATACGAACTGGGTAAACCGTCCCGTGTGGGTGGCGCAGAATGGCTTGATGAAGACGGAGGGCTATTCTATTTACACGAAGGAAGCGTTCGGCGATGCGGAATATCACGTGGAGTTCGTCATTCCCTATATGCCGCGCGAAAGGGGCCAGGCGCGCGGCAACAGCGGCGTGTATATTGCGGGACGCTACGAGGTGCAGGTGCTCGACAGTTTCGCCGACCATCCGGAAAATAATCTCTGCGGCGGCATCTATCAACAAGCGACGCCGATTGCGAACGCCTGCCTGCCTCCCTTGGAAGCGCAAACCTACGATATTACCTTCCTGGCGCCGCGTTTTGACGCGAACGGCAATAAGATCAAAGACGCCGAAATCACCGTGAAGCAAAACGGCGTCGTGATTCATGACCATGTGGTTCTCAAGAAGCCCACGCCCGGCGGAGTGGACGGCAAAGAAGCGCCGACGGGACAACTCTTGCTGCAAGATCACGGCAACAGCGTGCCTTTCGGGAATGTTTGGGTGAAGCCGCTGAAATAGTAAATAAAAGCATTATATTGGATTTCTCTTTATAAAAGCGAAAAACGACGGAGCCGGGACGACTGGCTCCGCCAGTTTTTTTATTCAATCGCGCCAATCAGAAGCAGAACAATTCGAATAGCAGAAAAGGCTCTTGTTCGTTATTCGGCGGGAGACGAAGAGTGAAACTCGAAGTTTCGACGGCGGGAAAGTCGTAAAGATAGAGGTTTCTTTCGCGGCCAGGATATAAAGTCGGCTTGATGGAATCCGGCGATGCCGGAGCAGCGATCGTCAGTTCCGGAGGCTGGGGCGATAGGGAAGCAATAACCGCCAGGCGATGAATGGATAGCGGCTCTGGGAAGCGGATAGTGATAGAATCGGCGCCGGGCTTCGGCGTCCAGGCGGTGTATAGATTGCCGTCGCAAACGTGAAAGACGAATTCCTCTCCCGGCCGGATTTCGTAAGCGTAATGAAACTTCGCCAGCGGCAGAGGTTGCTGTGGACGATAGAGCATCAAGGGGAGAACTGGCTCTTCGCTCCAGCCCAGCGCGGCGAAAAAAGCGGAATAATCGGGCCAGAATTTCGAGTTGATGTGAAAGACATAACAGGGAGCAAGGCTCTTTTCCGCCGCGATGACGTCATCCAGCCGCCGGGGGGGATTGGAAAAAATGGGGATTTGCTCGCGTTGGAGAAAAGCAATATTTTCGCCAATCCAGTAGTCGGCGTAGAGCGCCTCGGTCGGCTTTTGGGAGATGCGATCGGCTATCGGTTGGAAATTCGCTGGCAGAATCTCGCCCCACGGGACAAGATGCACCGGCTGGAAATAGTCCTTGGGACTGGTTAAATAATATCCTTGCGCATTCCAAAACAATTGAAATCCTAAAAGAATACAGGCCGTCTTAGGCCAACGCCGGGAGAGAACGGAGAGAAACCAGGAAAGCAGGAACAAGAAGAGAGGAAAAGCCAGGAAGATATGCCGGGACGCTTTATTAGGCAAACCGGAAAAACAAAAAATGACGACCGTCGTGGTTAAGGACGCCGCCAGCAATAATAAACGATCGTATTCGGCGGGACAGGATTTTCTCCGCCGCCAATATAGTAATGAACCGGCCGCTGCGAGCAGGACGATAAGGGCGAAAACTTTAGGACACCAAGGCCGGGGCCAAAGAGCCAAGGACTGGCCGAAATGCCAGCGCACTTTTTGCCCGAGAAGAACGGGCGCATTTTCCTTGAGAAATTCCACGCTTAATTCATGAAAAAATCCGGCCTTGTTGACGGATAAGTTCAAAAAATAATAGAGCGTTGCCAGCGGATGGAGCAGGTTGTATAGGATCAATGGCAGACAGCCAATAAGGAAAAAAGCGAAGAAAAGACTCAAGAACCTGGCATTCCTTTGCCGATTGATGGGCAGAAGCAAAAAGAGGAACAAAGGGGGGAGAATATACAGCATTTGCAAGTTGATCCAGGTTCCTATCCCCAAAGCAAAACCGATGAGGCCGGTTTGCCATCCCGCGATCGGCTTATCGCCTTGGCTGCATTTGGCCCATAAATAAAACGCCAGCGCGAGGAAAATGACGTTCTCGACAGGACCGACCATGGTCATGAGGCTGTAAACCAAGGGCATAACCGGAGGAATCGCCCAGAGCAAAGCGGCGGCGAGTCCGGCGCGGAAGCCGAAATTCTCCTTGGCGGCGTATCCCAATGCAGGCGCAGCCAGAGAGGAGAGAAACAGTGGAACCATGCGTAAAACAACGGGAGAGTAACCGATTAGGATAAAGAGAACCGCCATAAGGTACGACTCGAAGGGACCGCCGTAATCCTGGCCGAGGTAGGTCATGTGAAAGGAACGAAAAGCGGCGATGCGCTGCGCCATGATCCCCACGATGGCTTCATCGCCGTGCATGGCCCAGCCGCTTTTCCGGCATAGAACCAGGCGCAATAGCAAGCCCGCGAGAAAGATCAGCAGCATCAATCCATGAAAGTGCATTTCGGCGAAGCGGATTCGTTTCGATCGATAGATCCAGTTCATGAATAATAATACGGCGGGCGCCAAGGCTGCTGTTAAAAGCATAAACAAAGGATACGCGCTATCCGCGATGCGCCGCAGGAAGACGCGGCCCGTCGATAGGGGATAGGGTGACAGGTAGGTGGAGGAGATGGGCTTGAGTCTGCCGCGTTTGGGCAGATAGAGAGCGAATTGGCTCGCTTCGCCGTCATCGCGATATTGGATTTCGATGCGATGATTTCCTTTGGATAAAAAGGTTGGAATGGAAGTAAGAACCGGCGTGCGATAGGAGGATTTGGCGGCGATTTCTCTTCCGTCGATCAGAATTCGGACGTCGGCGTCGCTCAAGAGAGTGAAATCGTAAGTTTTCGTTTCGGGCAGCCATAAGTAGCCTGTCCATACGGCTTGAATGTCCCGCGTCAAAGGACAATCGCGCCGCAGTTCTCCTTGAATGAAATTCAAGTTCCTATCGAGGCTCGTCGCCGATGCGCCGGGGCGGCCTTGAAAAAAGGGCGTCATCGTCCGAACCAATCCCCGCTCCATCCGGTCGGACGACCACGCCGCCATGAACGCCAAGGCGGCGCAGCCCGCTATGAGATAACATTTCTTGCTGTACGCCATTTGAAACATGGGGCGGGAACATCCGAGGACGGCCGCCGCGACGCGCTGTCGATGAATTTGTTTTTTACGCATAGCGGCGTCGAATCGCATCGCCGCATCGGACCGGTATCTCGCGCCGGGAGACAATTAGGGATCGCCTTGGCGAGCGCATCATTATTCATCGTTCCCGGGATGGCATCAAGAGTCGGCTGTTTGGGACAAGAAAAGCGGAATCGTTCTTTAATTCGGGTGCTGTGGCTTGGGAACTCGACTTCGGTTACAATAATGCGCCGCGGAGATAAATCGTCTCTAGCGGCGGGAAAGAATATTTCGATCGGCGCGAAAGCGGATAGATGTTCGGGAGAAGAAGGGATAAGGGATTTTCCATGAATTGGGAAGCGATCCGCAGGCATCGCGGCATGGCGGCGGCGGCTGGATTTTGGATCGTCTGGCATGGATTTCTCTATACCCATGGGTTGTTTTTTTCCACCAGTTCCAAGAGTCCGCTGCCGAGTTTCGATCTTTGGCAACTGTTGGCGCCGTCGTTATTGAGGGAGCATCCCTTCCAATCGCTATGGAATCTGCATATGCAGCCGCCGCTTCTCAACGCCATCGCTGCCGCCGCTTTGGCAACGCCGGCGCCGTCCCGTATTCTTTGGTTTCTTTTCCTAACCATTGGCTTCGCGGCTTCTTTGATTCTTTATCGGCTTTTATGCGAAAGAAAATTTCCTTATCCTTGTTTTTGGACGATTCTCTATATCGTTTGGCCGCATACGTGGATGTATCAGAATTGGTTTTTTTATACGTTTTTGGTTCGATGCCTTTTAATCGCTTTTCTGTATGCCTATTTCCGCCGCAACGTATTTCTGCAATGCTTGATCGCTTCGCTGCTGCCTTTGCTGCGGTCGACGTTTTTGTTGCCTATATCCATCGTTTACATCTGTTTTCTATGCCGCAAGGAAGGACGGTGGACATATTCTCTCCTCTTGTTTTTGCCGCTGGCGTTTTTCGTTAAAAACATCGTTTTATTCGGAGTTCCATCCTTCTCTTCCTGGATGGGAATGAATCTTGCCGCCGGATTGCATTTCGACGAAAGGGAACTTGCGGAAATAGAAAGACTCAACAAACTGTTCATGAAAAAGAATAGCGATTGCCTAGACGAAGAGGGAAATTATATAAGCATTCTTTCCATAACGCCTTTCAGTTCGCTTGACAACTATCAAAACTATATTGCGCCGCGAAAAACCGGCGTTCCCTGTCTCGATGAAATCGATTCCCCCCCCGATGGCGTTCTGCTGCATCATGGAAAAGTCAACTATAACCATATTCATTACGTCGATCTGTCGAAACGGTATTTTTCGGAAACGCTGGCGTGGATGAAAAAGCGGCCATTCGATATTCTATCGCAAAAGTTTTTTTCGCTGCGTTGGGGATTGACGATTACCCCAGCGAGTCACATATTCGTCAGAAATTGGGAGCGAGGGGGAATCATCGACCGGCTGATCGGCTCTTTCGAATCCTATACCTCTTTTTCCATGAATAATTCGAATTTACGCTATTCGTATTTGTTTATCGGGATGTATGCGGCGGGCATAGCGGTTTTGATCGTTCAGCGGAGAAAATCGCCCGCTCTTCTCGTTTTTCTATTGGCTCCTTTGGCCCTATTGTCGATCGACGGCTATGAAGCGTCGCGCACGATGATGGAGTTTGAAGGCGTCTTATATCCATCGATACTCATCGCGGCGAAAATAACGTATAAAGGATTCCAGTCGGCCATTGCCGAATTCCTGCGGGAGGAGAATCCTTAAATTGGCGTTTCTCCATGAATTCCAATTGTTTTTTTCTTGAGGCGAATAATAATAAAATTTTAATGTAAGAACGATAATATCCTGAGAGACGCTGAATTACAATACCTTTTTCGAGAAATGGAATATCGATGACGGCGCAAAAAACCATTGAAGCTTTAGCGGAAGGCCAGGGAAGAGATATTCTGGACGAAATTAAACAAGAGATCGACGCCGTAAAGTTGTTTCTGCGCCAGATTCCCCATAAGATCGATTTCATGACGATGGAATCGGAATCCTCTATCGAGCAAATGGAATCGATCTGGAAAAAATCGGAAGCGATCGCATACGCCATGAATGAAAGCATGATAAAAATCAATGCGATCGAGAAGCAGCCTTGGATGAAGCAGATCAACCAGATGAAATACGAGATCCATCAAAGCGATTCTTCTCTTTCCGCCGCCCGCCTTCAACGGGATATCCGTTATATGGAATCCCTCAATTCCAACACTCTTTCCAAACTCGCCACGTATAAAAAACAACTTTTGATAGAACGCTTGAGCTTGACTCGCAATTGGAAAATGATTCTATCGATGGAAATCCACCTTTTGGAAAAAAGCAAGGAGGGATTGCTGAAAATAATCGCCGAGAACGCCCAGGCGGCGGGAGACCTTTCGATATTGGAAATGGCGCAAGAAAAATTGAAAGCGCAAGCCAATAATGGGAAAATCGACTTGATTCTCCAGCAAAAAACGCCCCCTCTCGAATTGGACAACATTCATGTTTTGCGAACGGTCCTGGAACAGCAACTCGGCGATTTGGAACGCATTGAAAAAACGATCGCCGAAAAGAAAGTCGTTCTGCAAGCTCTCTGTGAGATTATAGCGACATTCGAAAGACAGATATCTGGGAATGCGGTCTATAATCCGGTTATATTGGAAGGGGAATCGGAGAAGGAGAAAAGAGAAATTCTTTCCAATAAAAAAGTCGAAGATTCCCGCAGCGCGTCTCGAATGGCGTATCGAAAGAAATTATAAAATCGCGTTATCTGGAAGGATGATCGTTCATGCCGAATCCCTTATCCCGCCGGGATTTCTTAACCGCCGCTTCCGCACTTTCCGCTGGAGCGCTATGGAGCGGCGATGCCAGCGCCATGGATTTCCATCACGCTAAGCCCAATATCCTCTGGCTCACCAGCGAAGATAACGGCCCCCATCTCGGCTGCTACGGCGACCGATACGCCGATTCTCCCCATATCGACGCTTTGGCCGCTAAGGGAGTCATCTATCTCAACGCCTGGTCCAATGCGCCCGTTTGCGCTCCGGCGAGAACGACGATTATCTCCGGCGTTTATCCTCCTTGTACGGGATCGGAGCACATGCGCAGCATGGTGGAATTGCCCTCCTTCATGAAAATGTTTCCAGCCTATTTGCGCGAGGCGGGGTATTATTGTACGAATAACGTTAAGGAGGATTACAACCTGGAAAAAACCGGCCAGGTTTGGGACGAATCCAGCAGCAAGGCCCATTGGCGCAATCGCAAGCCGGGGCAGCCTTTTTTCGCCGTTTTCAACTTCACTACGACGCACGAAAGCCAAATCCGCAAGCGCCCTCACGCCGCCGTCCACGATCCAGCCAAGGTTCGCGTTCCCGCCTATCATCCCGACGCGCCGGAAGCGCGCCAGGATTGGGCGCAATATTACGACAAGATTACGGAAATGGACGCCCAAGCGGGGAAGGCGCTGCAAGAGTTGGAGCAAGACGGATTGGCTGAGGACGCGATCGTTTTCTATTACGGCGATCACGGTCCTGGAATGCCTCGCTGCAAGCGCTGGCCTTACAATTCCGGGCTGCGCGTTCCGTTGGTCGTTTACATACCGCCGAAATACAAGTCCCTCATGCCGGACAATTGCGCGGCGGGAGGGCGATCCAGCCGCCTGGTCGGCTTCGTCGATCTCGCGCCGACCGTCCTCAGCCTTGCGGGCGTCAAGCCGCCGGATTTCATGCAGGGTCATGCCTTTTTAGGGCAATACGTTGCGCCGGAGCCGGATTATGCGTATGGTTTCCGAGGACGCATGGACGAACGCTATGACATGGTTCGCTCCGTTCGCAACCGACGCTATATTTACATTCGAAATTACATGCCGCATAAAATCTACGGCCAATATCTTGCCTATATGTTTCAAACGCCGACGACGCAAGCATGGAAAAAACTCTACGACGAGGGAAAACTGCATCCGCCGCAGACGTATTTTTGGGAACCTAAGCCGCCGGAAGAACTGTACGATCTGCAAAACGATCCCGACGAAGTGAAGAATTTGGCCGATTCCGCCGAGCATTACGATATGTTAATCCAGCTGCGCCAGGAGTTGCGGCGATTCGAACTCGACATTCGTGATATAGGTTTTTTGCCTGAGGACGAAATTCATGTCCGTTCGAAAGAGACGACGCCTTACGAGATGGGACATGACGACGCGAAATATCCCTTGGAAAAAATCTTGACAATGGCGGAAATGGCCTCTTTCATGAAGACGGAAGCCATTCCCGATCTCATGAGGAAATTCCAAGACGGCGATGGAGCCGTGCGTTATTGGGCCGCTATGGGGATTCTCATGCGGGGCGCCGCCGCCGTAACCGCGGCGAAATATTCGCTTCATACGGCTCTCGCCGATTCCTCGCCCAGCGTCCGCATCGTTGCGGCGCAGGCTTTAGGCCAATATGGCGGCGCCGAGGATATTGCCCTAGCGCTGGCCGTTTTGATCGAATTGGCGTCGTTGGATAAGAACAGCGTCTATGTTTCTATTGCGGCGTTGAACGCCATTGACGATCTGGGCGAAAAAGCCATGAGTCTGAAGGAATTAATCGCCGCCCTGCCGCGAGAAAACGCCTCCATCGTTCCCCGTATGAAAGAGTATGTCCCGCGAATGATCGAGAGAATCTTGAGCAGATAGAATTAGAGACCATTTTGGAGAGTGGCAAAGGCAAGGTTGTTTCTGCCCTTGAGCGATTCATGGATGTTTGGCATTAATCGAAATCGTAAATACGGAACCGGTTGAACAAGATGAAGGAAACAAATCCGAACGGCGGCGAGAAACGATTTTATTTCGATCGGTTGGGGGATTGCTTCACGGAGTATATGAACGAATACGACGTCCAGCGCCGTTTAGTTTTGATCTATGAAGAATTGTTGAGAGGTTTTCCCATTAAAGACAAACGCATTTTGGAAGTGGGATGCGGGGCGGGACATATCTCGCGAGCAGCGGTGGAGCGCGGGGCGGACCTATGCGTGCTGGATATCGGATGCAGCCTGGTTAAACGAGTATCCGCTACGCTGAATATCGATGGCGCGGCGGGAGACGCCTGCTGCCTGCCTTTTGCGGATAACCGATTCGCCGCCGTCATCAGTTCCGAGTGCATAGAGCATACGCTCGATCCCGAAGAAGCCATCCGGGAGATGGTTCGCGTCTGCGCGCCGGGCGGGATCGTATGCTTTACTACGCCGAACCGGTTATGGCGTCCCGTCCTGCAGCTTTCCGTCCTGCTGAAAATAAGAAAGTTCGCCGGGATCGAGAATTGGATTTGGCCGAATCGGGCCGCTAACCTCTTACAGGAATGCGGCATGGAATCGATAACCTTCTGCGGCTGCCATCTATGGCCGTTTCAACTGACCTTCACGCAAGGGCTATTGCGTCGCATCGACGCCTGGGGCCAGCGGTTGTATCCCGTGATGATTAGCTTCGGCGTCACCGCCGTCAAACCGTCGCTGGATAAACCGTTAGAATAACGCCATTCATCTATTATGAAGAAAATAGTAGGTTGCGCTTGTTTTGAGCACACCCTGCATGGCTTATTGGATACGATTAAGAATCCGTTTGTTTCTTGCGGCGTTTTTCGGCGGCGCGGGAGATTCGATTCCAGGCGGAAGTCAGGCCCATCGCCTTCTTCACTTCTTTGAGCGTTTCCGCCGCGATATCCCTCATGCGCATGGTGCCTTCGAAGATGATTTCGTCTACGAATCCCGTATCCGCCTCCGCATGCGCTATCCGTTCGCGGATCGGATCGAGAAATTGGTTCAGCGCTGCGATGAGCCGTTCCTTGACTTCGACGTCGCCGATGGTTCCTTTTTGATAGCGCTCTTTCAATTCGGCCACTTCGTCTTTTTGCGGATTGAAAACGTCGTGGTAGACGAAGACGGGATTGCCCTCCACCGCGCCGGGGATGTGGGCGTGAATCCGATTGGGATCGGTGAACATGCTCATTACTTTTTTCTTCACGGTTTTGGCGTCGTCGTGGAGCATGATGGCGTTGCCGAGGGATTTGCTCATTTTGGCTTTGCCGTCGGTGCCGATGAGGGTGGGAGTATCGCCGATCATAACGTCCGGCAAGGGGAACACATCGCCGTACAATCCGTTGAATCGGCGCGCGATTTCGCGGGATATCTCCACGTGGGCTTCGTTATCCTTGCCCACGGGAACAAGATGGGCGCGGGGCATGAGTATATCCGCCGCCTGTAGGACGGGGTATCCCAAAAGGCCGAATGGAAACGACTCGTCGTCGATGGACGCGGCTTTGGCCATATCCTTAAGGCTGGGCAAGCGGGATAGACGGTTAACCGACACTAAATTTTCGAAGATCAGGTTGAGTTCGTACACTTCATGGACGGCGGATTGAAGATAGATGAGAGTCTTTTTGGGGTCGATGCCCGCGCCGATATAATCGAGAACAAGCCCGCGGGCGTTATCGCTGATGTGGGCGATGTCCTGCGTTGTAGGCTTTGTGGTCAGCATGTGAAGATCGGCGATAATCAGGCATGTATCGAATTCGTCCTGCAACTTAACCCGATTGGCTAAACTGCCGACGTAATGTCCCAGATGAAGCCGTCCGGTGGGACGGTCGCCGGTGAGAATGCGTTTTTTCGCTTCCGCGCTCAATGGAGGAACCTTTCATTTTGTTTGATCGATAATGATTGGCAACGATTAAGTTTATCGGAAAATATATCCTTTTAAGGCCGTCAGTCCAGGAGCGGAAGGAGATTTATATCGTCCTCTACAATCCTTCGATGAATCGATTTTCGTATAAAAGGCTCAATTTCGATCATGGATTCCCTTTATCGTTTCTTGAAATAGAATAAATCAGGATATTGCTTTTGAGAATCGTTTCATTCTTTTGCGATTGGTTGTTCGATAGAGTTGCGATTCGGGAAAACATGATGCGGAGGATGTCTCCATATCTTTCTTTGACAAGCCAATAAACAAGGATAAAATAATTATCAAATGAAAACGATGATGCCTATTTCGATGAACGAGCAAGATCTTCGAAAACATATCGATCTCCTGGCTAATGGAGGAAGCGACAGCATTCTCTCGGAAATGAAGAAGGAGATCAAATCCATCGAAGAAACGATCCAGAGACAGAATACTAGTGAACAGAACATCCAGCGGGAGTTTAAGAACATTATCCTGGAAGTCGGTTTTCTCTATAAAAAAGCCGAAAAATCGGCTCTTCCCTTGGATACCTCCTTGCTGCGCATTCAGCGAATTGAAGCCAAACCCCCAATCAAACGATACCTTCAATTGGCGCAAGAACTCAGCCAAACCGATTCGAGCCGAACGCATACGGCGCTGAATCGAGAGTTTCAATTTATAAAAATGCAAAATGCGAAAGATTTATCCGATATCGTATCCAATCAACATCAAGCTCTCGTGCACCGTTTGAACCTCATTAACTGTTGGAAGACGCTAATGATGTTGGAAATAAAGATTCTTAAGCAAATCAAGGAATTGATCTCCATCAATCTCATTCGGAAGGCGCAGGAAACCAACGATCCAGGCTCTCTTGAGTTTATCCTGGAAAAGTTGAATGCGTTGGAAACCGATCCCCACTCGCTTAGGATGAGCGATATCGATAAATCAACTCTGGCGAAAAGCAACCTGGCCGCTTTGATGAAGACGCTTCGAGAGCAGTTGAACGAAGTGATCGTGATTGGAAAAACGCTTATTGAAAAACAAACGGTTTACGAATCCTTACAAAGCGTTGTGGGCAACATCAAAGAGGCGTTGCCGTCTTCCTATATCCAGGAATCCATACCCTCCGAACAACCAGCGGCTGTTGCCGCGGAGGAAACTCCCGCGGATGCTTCCGCCGTACCCCCCGAAAAGAAATCAACCATTCGCATGGCCTTTACGAGTCAATCAAGAAAAGAATCATAATAAGCGATGCGATGGGAATGGAATCAAAACTGATTTTCACAGCCCCCTTAACCATCAAATTAGGCCAAGATTTTAGCCGTGAAGTAAAAGGTCTAGGCGGTAAAGACTATCTTCAATGTGCGTCCCTCCAGCCAGGGGATGGCGATCGGTTCTTGAAATTTTTTCACGCCCAGAAAAAGGATAGAGGGGATGAGCATAAGGCGAGTATTTTAAGGATTTCCAACAAAAAGCCCCCGATTTCTCGGAGGCGGGATTTTCGTACGCCTGGAGGGATTCGAACCCCCGACACCTGGAACCGGAATCCAGTGCTCTATCCAGCTGAGCCACAGGCGCATATGAATGGATGTATTATAATTCTATTGGCCGAGTCAGACAACGGCTTCCGCGGTTTCTTCCTCGTCGTAAAATAGGTATTTGCGCCAGACCGTCCGCTTCTCCCCCATTAAGCGTACGAGATGCAAGAATGTAGGAAGAGTAGGGCGATGGGGGCGGTGCAGCAGGGTCATGCCGATCTCTTCTACAAAGTAATTGCCCTTTTTATGGTTGCAGCTTTTGCAGGCGGTAACGACGTTGTTCCATGCGTCTTTGCCCCCGCGCGAAACGGGGATGACGTGATCGAGCGTCAGTTGATCGGGGGAGAATTGATCCCCGCAATAAGAGCAGCGAAAGCCATCTCGCAAAAAAATGTTTTTGCGGCAGAAAGGAATGGGGCGGTAGGGCAGGGTGATATAGCGCCGCAGCCGGATGACTTCGGGGATTTTCATGTCGAGGCTGGTGGAGCGGACGACTTCTTCCGCGTTTTCCACGATATCCGCCTTGCCGGAAATCAGCATAACGATGGCCCGCCGGGCGGTGCAGATGTTGATCGCCTCGTAGCTGGAGTTGAGAACCAATACCCGATGCTTGTGAAACACGGGCGCATTCCTCGCTTCCATGGCTTCCTTATCGCTCTCGGCGGCGTTCATGTCCAATAGTGGAGATGATGATCCGCGGAGAGGATCCGGAAACCATTGTTTTCATAGAAGCGGATGGCTTGCAGGTTGTCGGCCATAGTGCGGAGTTCAACGATGTCGACCCTGCCTTCGAACCAGGAAAAGGCAGCTTGAAGCAGAGCGCGTCCTACGCCTTGACCCTGAAAGCGCCGATCTACTACGATGAAGTCGATGACGCCAATCCGTTTATTGATATACGGCATCAAGGAGGATGTCGTCAACAGCGTCGCGAAGCCCGCGATTTCTCCTCCCTGTTCCGCTACATACACTTTCTGAGCCATGCCGCCCGCGCACTGGCGTATCCATTCCGCGAAGAGATCGCTGGCGCAGCTGCGGGGAAAACGAATCTCGCAAAAAAAGTGGCTGTGAACGTGATTTTTACGGCCGATCTCTTCCAAGATTGGCAAGTCCCGCCGCTTAAAATCGCGTAGAATTAACGTATCGTATTTTTGCTTGATTTTTTTGTCAACGCTTGCTGATGGGGCGCAAAGGCGTTGGGACATGCGGATCGAGGAGCCGGCGTGAATGAAGCCGTTTTCAATCATTTTGTAGGATAATGCGGCGTTATAGGCTTCGATTCGCGTTACGTAAACGTCTCCGTCCTTCTTATTCAACGTCTGCAGCAACGATTTCGTCACTGCGTCCAGGGATGCTTCGTCGGCGGTGAAAAAGAAGAGGGGTTGAATTTTAAAATATTTGCAGCCGAAATGCTGAGAGTGCCAAGCGCATGGTTTAATGGAAGCGAACGATTTTACGCTTCCTTTTTCCAGAAAGAGATAATGCGAAACTTCGGGATTATGGGATCGCAGACTGCGCAGGATGCGATGGCAATGAAAATCGGAAATGCCCGGCTGCGCCAGGTAATCGACATGGCGCTCGCGCCGAAAGATGCGTTCTTCGGTGAACGCACGGCGAATGAGTTCGCTATGCTTCCTCCTCGCAGGGATTATTTCCATCGGATCGGCGCTCCCCTTAGCTAACGTGTTTTCTCGGATTATTCCCAGTATAATCTATCATTATGGTAAAAAAACGTTTTTTAGCAACTTTTTTTCAAAAAAAGAGATCGGTCGAAAGCTATTCCCTTCCGTCGGCACCGATTTCCGATGCGACGAAAGAGTACATCCGGCGTTTGCCCAAAGCGGAAATTCATCTGCACTTCGAGGGAACCGTCGGAGCGAAAGCCATTCTGCGGATGGGGCGCAAATATGGCGTCGATGAAATAAGAACGCGCAGTGATGCGGAATGGTTATTGTATTTCGACCACCCGCAAATGTTTTTCCAGAATTTTTTGTTCGTCTCGTCTCTCTTGAGGAGCGAAGAAGATTTCTTCGAGGCGGCGTTGGAATTGGGAACGCGGTTCGCCGAGGAGAATATCCGTTACGCGGAAATTACGATTGCGCCGCAGAAGTTCATGCGGGCGGGAGTTCCCTATCCTCGGATGCTGGAAGCGATCGATGCGGGGTTGCGGGAAGCGCCGCAAAGCGCTCGCCGAGATTATCGATACATCATCGACATCGTGCGCGATCTAGGGCCGGAAATCGGGATGGAGACGATGCGGGCGGTGGAAAAGCATCCTCACGAGCGCGTCGCGGGGATCGGCCTGGGCGGCGGAGAGAATTATCCGGCGGAATTATCGAAAGAGGTTTTCGAGTTCGCCGCCGCCCTTGGACTGCGCAAGACCGCCCATGCGGGCGAGGGGTGCGGACCACTATCCGTCTGGAGCGCGATTCGCTCGCTGGGCGTAGAGCGCATCGATCATGGAGTACGTTCGCGGGAGGATCCCAAATTGGTGGATTATCTCGCTGCGCGCCAGATGCCGCTCAATCTATGCCTAACCAGCAATCTCATGCTAGGCGTAACGCCATCGCTATGGGAGCATCCCTTGCGTTATTACCACGAGCGGGGGATCCCGGTCAATTTGAGTACGGACGATCCCGCCTTTTTCAAGACGACGCTATCGCAGGAATTGGAATTAGCCGTCATCCATCGACAAATCGAACTGGAACAAATTCCCGAATTTATGCAAAACGCCCTCCGCGCTTCCTTCTTGCCGGAAGCGGAGAAGAGGGCGTTCTTGACAGAATTTGTCAGCGAGACGGAAGCGTTGCGCCAGGCGCAGCCACTACGCGCGGAATCGTAAGCGATTCGTTGGGCTTGGCATAGATGCGCGTGTTGTATTCTAGTGTGTATTTCAAGTTCTCTTCGTTCAGCGGGTAAGCTTCGTCCGGACTGTAGGGGTAAACCGTCATCGCCTTGAAAGGCAATGGGCCAACCGTTACGCCATGCGCCGTGCTATAATCGAAATCTTTCACCCAGCCGCAGAAGTGGAGAAAGTAAGTCGTTCCTTTATCCTTTCTTTCCGGCGCGGCGGCGAATTGCGCGGCGATTTCGTCGCCATGCTGCATGATAATGTATTGGTCGTCGAACTCTTGAAGCAGAGGCAGCACTCCGCCATAACGGGTGTAGGCGCCCAGCTGGTAGAGCCAGCGGGAATTGCTGGAGCGGCGATTGTAATCGTGCCATTGAGGACCGGCTCCATCGAGATCGTAAGTTTGCGTATAGCCGCCGTAATGCAGATCGGCGGACGTCAACTCCTGCTTATGGATTTGAAAACCTTCCGTAATCGGCGACGGATCGGCGAGGATTCGATCCCAATGGATTTGTAGCGTGGAGACGATGCGAATGGAACGGTCGGAAGTTAGAAAAGCGTTGGATAAATCTATTGCGACGGTTTTCAATTTCCCGGCGGGAAATCCCATCGATTTCATGACAGTCTGCCATTCGCCTTTTTCGTTCTTAGTTTGCAAATAGGGCATGACGAAATTGAATTCGGGATTTTGCTCCAAGGCTCGGGCGGTGCTGGAACAAGGCCAATCCACGTAGCCCGTCATGAAGAGGAATAGCGTCTTAGCGTCCTTAAAATCGTTGAGATCGATTTCGAACCAATATTCCTCGTTGACGCTTTCGTAGCGTCCCGATTTCCACGGGCGGGGATAGCGGTGGTCGTTTTCGCGGATAAGTTCCGTCGCGTCTTGGCCTAGATTGTCAACGACGCGGCGGGGCGCACGCGCCTCTTGCGAAACGCCGTAGAGTTGGAATTCGGGAAACGGCGGTACGGTAAACTTGTCGCTGGAATAGACTTCCATTTCCGGGGGATGCTCGATAGTCAACAATTCGAGTTTGTCGAGGTAAGTAATCTCCGGCATCTCTTCCAAGATTCTAAACTCGAATTTCCCATCGATTGGCTTTAATTGATCGCCGCGAAGGCGGATGTATTCCTCCGGACGCGGGGGGAAGAATCCGCCGCCGACGTATAACCCAATCGGCGCGACGCACAGTGAATCGGCGATGAATTCGAATTGCTTTCCATTCCAGGCGTAGACGAAAGGACAGGAGCCGATGTACCCCGGCTTTTCGTCGATGACGATGTTCTGGTTGGCCTGGGCGTGGATGACATTTTGGAAGATGCCGTTGGGCCAGGTGAGACGAAGCACGTCCGCTTGCGAGCGGGCGCCGATTCCAATATGGGTGAAGGGAGTGGCGACTTCCCGGTTTACGCGAAACAGATCGTCTTTGAGAAGAATCTTGGAGCCGCAGCCGTCGATGGCGTTTTTCTTGCCGTTTATCTTGACCGTGAGCCAGTTGTTTTGATTGCCGCCTTTATTTTCAAAGGGAATTATAGCGCCGTTGGAATCAACCGTTAGCAAATCGAGGTCGCCGTCGAAATCGAGATCGGCGGCGAGGGCGGTTTTGAAATAAATTTTTTTATCCAGTTTTTCTAATAAAGTAAATTTCATATCGAGGGGATATTGATTGCAGGCGAATAGGGAGGGGATGGTAAAAAATAAATCTTCATAGCCGTCATTATCGCCGTCGAAAGCAGTAAGCAGCTTACTGTATTCCATTTGACGATTTTTTTTAAAGGCTTCCAAGGGCTGCAAGGACCAATCGGGCTGCACTTGCCAAACGATCGATTCTGGGGATGAATCTCCCGTCCAGGCGATATCCATCCGCCCATTATTATCGAAGTCGCGGCACAGAAGACGGGAAGAAGGAGTATGGGAATTTCTCTCGAGAGGAACAGATAGTCTCTTTTTGAATCGTAATTGCCGTTCGTTGGAGTAGATTTCCAACTTTCCAAGAGTCAGCCGGACAAGATCGAGATCGTTGTCGTAATCCAAATCGGAAACGGCGATGGAGAGGCTCTGGGCTGGATCGAGACCTTCGAAAGACATTCCGACGCTACCGACGCCTCCGGGACCGACTGCGCCTCCAGCGCCGACGAAGCCATCGGGACCAACGTAGCCTCCAGGACCGACGAAGCCTCCGACGCCGATTAAACCTTTAGCGCCCACGAACCCCCCAGCGCCGTTGTTTTGGAAGATGGCGTCGCCTTTGGCCGATGCGACGATCAAATCCAAATCGCCCTCGTGGTCGATGTCAGCCCAAATCGCTTCATTCGCCCCTATCGCCATGATTCCCGATTCCTTGCCAACGTCCTTGAACGAGCCGTCGGCCTCGCGGCGCAGAAGAACTAATTGCCCGGGGGAATAGAGAACTAGATCGATGTCGTCATCGTTATCATAATCGGCGGCGGCGCAACCCCACCAGTTCCCATTGGGCAGCGGCGTCTTCGTAAGCGCTTCGCCTTTATCAGAAAGCGTCAACAGGAATGCTGCGCCGGTTTTGGCGCAGACAACGGCGGTGGTTTGGCGAACCTGGGATTGAGAGAGCAGAGCGAGCAGGCGGCAGGAAGCGCCGTCTAGCGCTTTTACGAGGTATTCTTGACGGATTTTGTCGGGGACGAATTGGACTTGGATATCCGTCGTGAATTTGGGCAGGTCTTCCTTGGCGATATCGAATTCGATGGGGCCGAGAAATTTGCCTTCGTCTACGGCGTCGGGCGGGCGTTGTTCTTCCGTCTGCTTCAGTTCGCGGAATTTTTTTTGCAATTCCGCGGCGCGCTGCATATCGCGCTGACGGGAATAGTAGAGCAATAACTGATAATAGGAACTCGAATGCTTGGGATCGTGTTGAATAATTTTTTCATACCAAGGCGCCGCTTCCTGATCCCGTTTCAGCTGAGAGAGAGAAAGGGCGTAGTTATAGAGGGAAGCGGGATCGGCGGCGTCTTTTTCGACGACGAGGCGAAAACACTCGACGGCATGGGTGGAATCGCCGATTTTCTTATAGGCCAGCCCCAACGTGTAATAGGCGAAGGGATTATCCGGGGACATGGCAAGAGCCTTTTTCAGGAGTTGAATGCTCTCTTCCTCCTTCTCCCCATGATAATGGGCGATGCCGAGGTTAATGGCGTCGGATGCGGATTGAGGAACGAGCGCCGCCGCTTGGCCGTAAGCTTCAATAGCTTTGGGAAAATCTTCTTCTTCCATATACGCTTGGCCTAAAGCGCGCAGGCGGTTCAGGTTGGAACTAGCCTCCGCCATATTCGCAGGCGTCAGGAATAAAGAAGCGGCGAAGAGCGAAATAAGAATAAAAGACAATTTGGACATTGTTAATCAACCTCGATTTTTGGGGAAAATAAGAACGGAATCCATCCACTTTCCATAAAATGAATGCGTTAATCCTAAGACTTTTTCATTTATTTTAAAGACGGAGAAAGGTCAACGGGAAGCGATTTGAATTTTATCGTTTTCTTCGTCGTAGGAGATTAGGCAATTATGGATGGGCGATTTGATTTTGTAGCGCCGGTCGCGCATTTTGACAATCACGTCCGGCATAACCGTTTTCACGCATTCGATTTCGGGACGATTCGTAGGATATAGTTGTCGCGAGAGTTCGCGCAGTTCGTCTTTCAGTTGATTGATCGCCGCCGATAGTTGATCGCGCTTCTTTTGCGCCGCCTCTAACAATTTCTTCTCTTCGGCGGATAAGGACGGCGAGGGTTTATTCGCCTGAAAAAAATGCTCCAACCGTTCGCGGTGGGAAATGAGGATTTTTTTCTTATCTTCCAACAGCGTTATTTTCTTGAAAACGGCGAAGCTCATTCCCGCTTCGACCAAGGTGCGAACGCCGTACTCTCCGCCGATGACGCAGGCGTAGATGCAATGCCCCGCCAGGGTTTCGCCGCCGATGATGATTCCTTTGCCGGTCTGAACTTGGACGCGGGCGCCGGCATGGACAATGCTGTTGAGTATCTGATTCCCGGCGATGACGTCGCGGCCCGCTTCGACATTGGCGTTTTGCAGAAAGGTGGAAACGACGTCGCAACGAGCAACGATTTTGCCTTTCTCTTTGCCGAAGATTCCGTTTTTGACTTCGATGCATTTTCCCGCTTCGACGTAGGCCGCTTCCACCGTTCCCCGGACTGTAATATTACCGGAGGCTTTCACGTGGAAACCGTCCAGGACGTTGCCATTGACGATTACGTCTCCGATAAAGTCAATATGGCCCGTGGAAAAATCGACATCGCCGGAAACCAACAACACGGGCAATACGTCCAAGAGGTTGTTTTCATAAAAATAGCGCCCAGCGCAACCGGCGAACCATTCGCAATCGTTCTCTTTTTTGACGATGTTCTCGCCCGCCCGGATTTCGATTTTCCGTCCCCAGGCGCTTTCCAGTTTTTCCCCTTTGACCGTGTAGCCGTCGCGGCCTTTGGCGGGGGGTACGATCGTAACGAGATGGATTCCTTCGGGTACGGCGACGAAATCGCGCAGGTTGTAGAAATCGATGGAGCCGTCTTCTTTGATGCTGTAGCGTTCGACAATTTCGTCGGGCCGCCGATGCCAAAGAATCTCGCCGTTGGCGCCGTCTAGAGGAAGCTTGCCCCGAGCGATGAGAACATCTTTGACGGGTTGTTCCTTCTCGTTCGCCGAAAAAAGCGCAGTGCGGATAGCGTCGTCGTCCAATCCGGCGCATATCCCTTCCTTGACAAGAAGGGCGCGGACTTCCCGGTAAGAAAGCATATGCCCTTGTCCCGACGCCGGTTCGATGGAGAGATAGGCTTCCATCTCGTCATCGGAAATACGGATCGTACAGACGGCGTCGCGATCAGCCTGCCGGACCGTCACCACCCCATTTTCGAAGATGGCGAAGCCGGGAATGGCGGCGTAATATTCCCCCTGATCGTTAGCGACGACATTCTCCCCGGCGCGGATTTCCATCGCTTCGGCGGGCGGCGGGAGAATCTCTTCGCCGAAGACGTTGATTCCAGGAACTCCGGGATTGGCGGGATGGACGAGAAGGAGAAGATCGTTCTTTCGCGCAAAAACGGCGCTGTTGGAACTTGCTTCCGCTTCGTCTCCAATCCAATAACCGATTTTGGGAGGAAGGATTGGCAAAAAATCCCGGCCGGCGGCGATAGCGACCTCGACTTCCGATTGGGGATTGTCGCGAATGAGGGCGCAGGCTTTTTGAATGTTTTTTTCCAACAGGCCGTACACGACGCCCGCGCCGACGATTAAGGCCGCGATCTCGCTGGCTTTCAGGGCGGGCGGCGGCTCGCCGGAGGGGGGAAAATAATGGAGAACCGCTTTGGTATTGCTGGCGTTCAATTGGAGGCGGAAACAAGGAGACAGGACGATATCCCGCCCTTTCTCTTCCGAGGGAGAGTTAGTTTGCAATTCGTCGATGGAGGCGGCGAAGTCCAATTCCTGGATGTTCTCGTCGATCGAATTCAACAATTCTTCGAGCCGGTCAAACCGCTGTTGAGAAGAAGAATCGGCTTTTTCCATCGGCGCTCGTTTCTTACTATTGGGATGGAATAGCGTTCATACGCATCCATCCGGTTCGTTTTCATTCAATTATTTTATCCTTTTTGTGGAATAAGAGAAGCAATGATCTAAGGGGGGTTTTGTTTTCACTTTTCCGACGACAGGATTACTTTTGATCCTATATTCAATGGAGATCATCGATACTTGTTCATTGAGCGAGTGAAATTCGGACTATTTCCTTCATTACTACCATAAAGGTAATTAAAAAAACCATCTGGAGATATTTCTTCTGTCGTTTTAATAAGTGGCGAGATTTTGTAAAGCAGCCATTGTGGACTTATAAAGACGATTCTCAATATGCAAGGAATGGAGATAAAAATTCTATTCCGCGCGCCGATGGGAAGTTATCGGCCATGGGAGGATAAGGAAGAACTTATTTCCCAAAATGGACAATATTATAAACCTGTCTTCATGATTTCTTTTAAAATCGCTTTAAAGTTCTCTTCGACATGGAAGCACTGATCATATTTTTGGAATGCGTTGGATTCACCTCATAATCTTTCGATTGGCATCGGTTGTAATTTATCCCAGACTTTTTCTTCAATCTTGATAAATTAAAGAATTAACGGCACTTATCTAATATAATACACTCTGTAATTCATGAGGACGAATTCTAATACACTTCCCACTCTTCGATTTTCGTTTTCTGGTTGAGCAGATAGATTTTTAGATCGTCAAACCAGACTTCATTTTCCCCGTTCTCATCGCCGGGATTCCCCATGTGCATGATGTATAAAAGCGGATCGCTCGTTAAAAAATCCCCTCTCGGAAGAACGACATCGACATAAGTCCATTCGTTGGCGTTTTCGATGGGAACATCCACATCGGTTCCCGTCCAAGGATCTTCGCTCATGGCGATGATTGGCCGGATCGTAAAGGGAACAACTTGGGTGCGAATCCAAAACGTTACCCGCCAATCGTACAAGTCGGAACCCTCCGGCCGGGTAAACGCTTCGTTGGAAAACTGCAGATGGGTTAAGGCGACATTATCGGGAGTGTACGTAAGAACAACTAACGCGTTTCCGCCGTTCGGACCTTCTTCGATCATCCCCAGCAGTTCGGCGGTGGCGTTGTTTCTTTGCACCATATACCAGCCTGGAACAAATTCTTCGCCTTCAAAAGGCTCTTCAAAAACCAACTCGCCAGGGATTTCCTGGGCAGATAGCTGCACAGGCAGGTTTGTAAGTGCAATCAGAAGAAAGATCGCGAGCCTCAAAACCATTCCTTTAGAATTCTCATTCATTTTCCCGCCTCCTTTATTCGGCATTATCCATTTAAAGCGAGGAATTGAACTGTATTCTTGATATTCATCCGATTGTCCCATGCCAGCATGAGTCATATCAAGCGCTTTGTATCATACGATTCATATCGAGTCTACGGAAAAGCGCTTTTTTCTTAATCCATCCATCGAAATTCCTATTGCCGCGTCATGCCTCCTCCGGTTAACCAATCCGAACGCGTTAATAGTCTTTCAAATTATCCACTGCGGTATTGGTAGTAGCATCAGAGGTTTCCGCAGAATCTGGATTTTTCATCAAACTGGAGATATCCAGCGCTTCAAAATTCAATCCTTTTACGGTTCGCAATTCATTGACTAACCGGTCGTTGTTCCATCTCGAATTGGACGCCCCGCTGATAAACCAGTTACTTCCATTATCGGCCAAAATCATTCCATTTTCTTTAAATGAGGAAAGGATTGCTTTCGTCTGAGAAGAAAAACCGGAAATATCAAAAGAAGACTTCAAGCAAAAACGCTGCCCCATCGGCGGCAACGAGGGATTTGAACAATGATTGACAGACGCCTATTATATATGAGAGAATGAATGGAAATCGGAAAAAACGATAGCATTAAAGAGATGCATTCGATCGCTATGCGATTTTTATTGTTTTGTTGGAAGGGTGTTGCGGATTTTGATTTTATAAATCATTGGGCGCGATTGCCATGGTAAGAGCAGCGAAAGAAAGAGCGAATCTCACAGGTCGAAAAAAGGCGGCGATTTTACTTGCTGCCAGTGATCTTGAGACCGCCGCCAACATTTATCGGCATTTATCCGATGAAGAAATCGAGCAGATCACTCTCGAAATAAGCAATCTGGGAACCGTTTCCTCGGAACTGGTCGAACAAGTCGTCGAAGAATTCGCTTGCGCGATTCTCGCCCCGCCGCCTATCGTTCATGGGGGAGTTTCCTCCGCGCGAAACATCTTGGAAAAAGCCTTAGGGGCGGAAAAATCCATACAAATCATCGAACGGCTTCAAGGAATGCATCAAAGCGCGCCGTTTAATTTTCTCAAGATAGTGGATTCCAACGATATTTTACCGTTCTTCCAAAACGAGCATCCCCAAATTCTCGCGCTTATCTTGTCCTTTTTGGACTATAAGCAATCCGCCGGAATCCTGGAACATCTGGATTCTTCCTTGGCCGCCGATCTGGCGTCCAGGATCGCTAGGATAGAGGCTATCTCCCCGGAAATCATTTCTGAACTCGAAAGGGTATTTGCGCACAAGGCCGCTGCGGCTTTATCCATCGAATTTTCGCCCATTGGGGGGATTCAAGCCGCTGCAGAGATGGTAAACCGGCTCAGCAGGGATAAACAAAAGACCCTCATCGAATCCCTGGAATCAGAAAATCCTGAACTCGCGGCGGAAATTAAGAAGTTGATGTTTACCTTCAACGACATTCAATTTTTGGATGATCGCTTAATTCAAGTATTTTTGAGAGAGGTAGATTTTAGAGAGTTGGCGATAGCATTGAAGGACGCAAAAGAAGAAGTGCAATCCAAGATTTTCCGCAATGTTTCTTCCCGCGCCGCGGATAACCTAAGAGAAGATATGGAATTCATGGGGCCAATGAAGCCTAAATGGATCGAGGAGGCCCAACGCAAGATTCTTTCCATTATCAGTCGAATAAAAGAAAGTCATGAATGGAGCGGCGATTCCCCTGTCGCTGAAGTTGAAACTCTAACGGAGACGCGGAATTGAGATGAATACTCAACCTTCCATTCTTCCCGTGGAAGAAATAGAAGAAAATAATCCCGATCGCGCCGGTCTCGGATTTCTGCCTCTTTTCTTACCAGCGCTCCTCGCCGCCATCCTGGCGCAATTTCTGGAACTTTATTACAACGAGTATTCGATATTCTCAAGTTTTGAATTTATCGATTTGACGCTGGGATTCTTTATCTCGATTTCTTTTTTATCTTCAGCGTTCCAGAAGATTCAAAACCGAAGCTTGCTCGTTCTTGACGAATTGGCCTATGCGTTCTCGAATCGATGGATTCGCCTTCTTCTCTTTGTCGCGGCTTTTTCTCCCATTATCCATCTAAGCCCATCCTATTGGAAAATATCGTGGGGGTTGTTGTTTCCGTTGTCATCTACCCATTCCATTCCATTCGACTTATTTTGCCGGTTGTTGTTTCGCGTTTCCGGACTTCTAATTTTCGGATTTCTTTGGTTCAACCTGATCGGCCGGTTGGGGTGGGCTTTTTTCGATCTTCGCGCCCGACCTGACTGGACAATCCAACTGTCGAAAGCAAAGCAAGCGGAGTCCGGCTTGGAAGAAGAGACGACGGTTGAAGAGGTCGCCATAGAAAGCGAACAGGAAAAGGATGCTTCTCGTCCTCGGAATTTGGAACAGTTGATGGAAATTGTCGGAATGTCGGAAGAAGAGAAGAAAGCGTTGGAATTACAAAAAACCGTTTTTGAATATATGGCCCAAAATCCAAAACAAGCGGCGATCGTTATAAAATCCTGGCTATCCAGATAAAACCGGCTGCAAAGTTTTTCGCTTATTGCGGTTTTCAACGGATGTCGGAAGGGGCCGAGAAGTTAGTCGGCGAGATTCGCTTACAAATTAAGAAAGTAAGGACATTATGGATTTGATATTGCCGGCAAGGAATCGAAGGGATGAACAGCGAAGCCTTTAATCTCGCATTTCAAGTACACCGGAACGAAATGAATTTTTCGGAAGGTTTATTGAAGTCGGTGGAGGCCGGCGCGCAAGAAGATTTTATCGAGGCGTTAAATTCGCTGACGGGAAAAATCCTATATACTGTAGAACAGCTGGATGAGCTCATCGAAAAAGCGCAAAAAGAAAATGAGCCTGATGTGTCCGAGGTTCATGCTTTTTTTGACGAAACTTTCGAATCGCAAAATCCAACCGATTCCAATTCTAATACCGCTTCCCAAACGGAATCTTTTTCCGAATCGATGGAGAGATCCGCTTCCGGCGAGTACGCAGAATTGCTGGCAAAAAAAGGAATGAGAGAAGCCTGTTTGCGGAAATTGGAAAAGATCGAACCGGACCGCATGTTGGAATTTCTCCAAATAATGACCGGAATCGATTGGCGAGGAGGATATGGCCTAAACCGGCATACCCCCTTGGACGCGGCCATTTTGAAAACGCTATTCCAACGCGGAAACGCAGAATGCCGGGAAATCGTCCGCCAACGCGCGTTAAAAGGGTGGATCGAAGCCGAAGGGACGCTTGCCGAGCTGGCCATTCGCGGCAACGGAGAGGCCATGGTTTTTATTCTGCAAACGAATCTTCGCGGCCATCCGCCCGCCAACCTCTGGCGAAGCGACGCCCAGTTGTTAACGCAGGCAGCCCGTTTTCTCGCGGCGGAATATCCTCGGGGAGGTCCGGTTACCGATTTTATCAAAGAATTGATTCAAAATCATTGTCCGGATTTTATCGGGTATCTCCTTCATTCTTTAATCCAATTTCATAAGGTCAGTTTAATGTATCTTCCCGCCGCTGGAGAATTTCCCATCGTATTGACCAATGAACGGAAAAAAGAATACGCGCTGCAATATAAAGATGCAGGACCGCCGCCTGCATCAGCGGATAACGAAAAAAAATCTACAACTCCCGGTGGTAAATTGTCCCGCAATCCTTTTCTTAAAGAGACTCTTTCCTTAAACGATCTTTCAAGAATCGTTGCCATGATATACATACACCGGCCAGCGGCCGCTTACCGATATTTCGGCGCCATATACGATTCTCTTTGCGGGAAAATTTCCGTCCTTTTTGAGAATTGGACGAACGATCCTATCGTCGCCCATGCGCTTTGCCTGCAAGCTCAGGGAGGCTATCCCGGAAGCCGCGAACAGGTTCTTCATCTTGTCGAAGCGGGGATTGATCTCGACCGAATCGATCCCAAACGATTCGACTTCACCGCGATCCCCGGATTTTTAGAAGATATTCTACCAACGATCGCGAAAACCAATCCTAAAGCGAGCGATCTTCTTTATTTTATGGCTCAATTCTCTCCATCTTCTTCCTCAGAGGAAATGGAACGATCGTAATCCAAAACAAGTAAGGATCGTAGCATGGAAATTAATCCCAATCCTATCGAAAAAAATCCAGAATCAGACCCGATCGATTCCGCACTTGGGAAAACTCAAGAACTTGCTTCCAGCCAAGGCGCTAACCCCGGCGACCGGTTCAATGACGATCAGATAGTAACATTGGTTAATATCCACGAATGCTTAAGACGAATATTTTCCCACTCGCTGTCCGCTTTTTTACGAATGAGAATCGATGTTTGCTTGAAATCTTACGCCCAAGTTTCTTATAAAGAATTACTTCATTCTTTCCCTTCCCCTACATATCTCGCCCTCCTGAATCCGGATCCATTGGAAGGTAAATGGATTATGGAATTCTCGACCGATTTTTGTTTTGCGGCGGTCGATCGTTTGTGCGGAGGCCGGGGAGACGGATTAAATACCTATAGAGAACTTTCCGACGCCGAACAGACGGTTATCGAAAAAATCTTGTATCGGCTCTTTGACTGTCTCCATGAAGCCTTCGCCAACATCGCGCCTCTAACCCTCTCCATTGAAGAATCCGCAACCCAATCGCATACCATCGGCTCTAGTTATCTTGAGGAAGAGATGGTGTTTGTTATGACTCTATCCGCAAACATTAGAAATACGGCTGGAACCATTCGCTTATGTTATCCCTACTCCTCTTTTGTTTCGGTCGAAAATGCGCTTTCCAGCGGATGGAAGGACCAAGATCAATCATTGGGGGCTTTTTCCCGAATCCCGGCGGTGGATGAAGTGGAATACCAGCGAATGCGAAATATTCTTCTTCCCGCCTATACGCCTAAAGGTCAATCGGAATCCCGTCTGCGAGACTTAGCGTGGCGTAAGGACGATTCGTTGGGATTACTCTTGACGTTACAGGATGGCGAAGTTATTCAATGTATCGGAATTGATTATCGCTCTTACCTTGACGAAGCCGCAGGACAAATGCAAAAGAGCGAATCGCTTTCAAAATTGTTCGAAAATGCTTAGTAGTCTACCCCTACGCTTGCATCTCCTTCGCTTTCAAAATCTCGCTCTTCTTCTCTCCCTTACGAATCTTCATACCTCAGTCCCTATAGCGACTCGCTATGTTGCTACTTTTGCAGAATGGCTTCCGCCAGTTTTTTGCGTAATTCCAAAAGTTGCATTGGGTTTTGATTCCAGGTCCCCCATGTCGGAACTGCTTGGGTTACGATCTGTTGCACAAGTTCCTGCTTTCCCTGCCGATCCAGGATCTGAAAATATTCATAATCCTCCATACCGTCGCGCAGATTTTTGAGCCGGATGCTGGCGACGGGGCCGTCGACTCCCGCATCGACGCCGGGATAAAACAGAAAGCCGTCGCCGTTCCAACGGATGCGGAATCCAGGATCGTCCCAGGGATCGCGATCCGGGCTGCCCCAATACACTGTAGACCAATACAATAATCCGGTGACGCCATAGCGCCGGTTCAGCCAGGGCGCAATGCGATAACTTAGCGCGGGAAAATCCAATTGCCAGTAGGGAGGATTATCATTCTTCACATTCTCATAGCTGGGATGATAGGAAGGCGCGGATTGTACCAGCGCGGAATAACTCCAGACCTCGTCGCCCTGCGACTGCACGCGACGAACGCTGCTTTCATCGATGAAAGCGAACAACGGGCACCAAATGTCGATGGAACCATCCAACGCGCCCCATTGCGGATTCTGCGCGTAGGGCTGCTCTACCACCAGACGCCGGATGCCGGGATTAGCCTCTTTCACCAACGCCCCCAATTGGCGCACTTGTTCATAGGCTTCGGAGGTGTTGGGCTCATCCAACATATATAAATAGGCGCCGCGTTCCCAGCCTTTCTTTTGCAGATAGGCAAACCAGGAACGGTAATACTGAATCGCCTTGCTGCGATTTTCCCCTAGGATATCGCGAAAGGGCGCGCGCGGGATTTCGAGATTAGTAAGATGATAGCGATGAACGAACTCGGCAATCTGCCGGTCGTTTTCATCCTCCATTACGATTGATCCATCCTCTGCCGTTCGGGGAAAGTAGCGCGATGGCAAGGGGGGATTGAGCCGATGTTCGGCCATCAAGGCAATATAACGGTCTTCCAGTTGTTGATAACGTTCGGAATTGCGTTCGATTTTGTAATAACCAGCGATTCCCGAAAATCCCCCAAAATGGTTTTCATGCGAGGGACCGTCCGGCAAAGCGAAATCCCAGACATGCAGGCGCACAGGAATCGCCGCTTTTGCGTTGCGGGCGGTAACGCGCATCTCGCCTTCATAAATTCCCGCCGGGCATTGCGCAGGAACGCGCACATCCACCCACAATCGTTGATGCTGATCTTGCCAAACATCGAAACCGGCGGCGCCGAATCGGCTGCCTTGCATTTTATTTTCCCGCCAACGCGCGCAATGGAAAGATTCGCCGGTATAGGGATCGTAAAATGGCGCCAGCGGATCGGGAATCCATCCCGGCGGCAATACGGCGCGGGGAGACGAATAACGAACCGGTACATCGATTTCGCGGAACAAGGACATTTCGGCCAAAGGAATTTCGCCGCTTTCGGTATTTTTCAGGGTTGTGATTTCCACGTTGAGATTTTCCAGATTCCCGCCCCGCGCCGTTACGGCCACCTGGAAGGATTCTATCTCGTTTTTGGCGCTGAAAATTTCGACGGCGTCATCGCCATGAAACTCGCCAACGGGACCGATGCGAACCGTGGAAGGTGCGGATTTCAATTCGATCTGCGCATCGCTCCACGATAGAGCTGGGACGAATATCAAAATAAACAAGAGTGATTTCCATATCTGATCCATTGATGCGATATCCTTTCATGAACGAGATTTCGAATTGAATGTATGGGTAGATCAATTTGAGCGCTTGGAGTCTACATTTTATCAATCCAATCGTTTATACAAAAGTCGTGGATTTATAAAAATTATTATAATTCTCACTGCCCATGCGGACCAGCCGGTTCGGGCGGCGAGGCGACGCCTTTGCTCTTCCAGCGTGCGACGAAAAACGTTAGCGGTTCGCCGGAATTGTTCACTAAGCCGTGCATAGCCCACGGTTCCACGTAGAGCACGTCTCCCTTCTTAGCGGGAAATTCTTTTCCGTTCAAATGCCACATTCCCGAACCTTCCGTTAGGACGAGAAATTCCTCTTCCTCGTGCCGATGCGCTGGATGCAGAGATTGATGGGGCTTGATGACGGCGAAGGCGGCGAGCACTTTTTCGGCGCCGAAGCTGTCGCCCTCGAAGAAATAGCGCATCTCGCCCCAATCGCCGGTATTGGAACCGGCCTCTTCCCAAGAAACGACTTTGGATCGAAGAATTTCCTGTTGCGACTTCTCGCCATAAGCCTTTCCCCAAAAGAAGGAGCCGAGGGCGATTAATAATGTAAATGCAAGATAAATGGATAGCGATTTTTTCATAGCTTTACCTCAATTGTAAACTTACATTCTTATGTTAGCGATAATGGTGGGCTACGCTTCGCTTTGAGCCTACCCTACGATTTAGAGCGTACGGGCGGCGTCAATGTCTATCATACAAAACTCTTCCTTCCTTTATGGCGCGCGCCGCGACGTTGTTCATGGAATTCATCCGGCTTTCCAGTTCCGTTTGAGTAAAGAGAAGAATATCCACGGGCAGCATGAATTTCCCTAATGCTTTCCAAATCCGCGCCATTTCTTTGCGGCGGATTCGCTCCGGTCCAAAAGGCTTGGAATCGACAATTAAAAAGTCAACATCGGAATCCGGATTGGAAACTCCTTTCGCATGGGAACCGAAAAGAATAATTTTTTCGGGTTGGATCACCTTCACAATAACATCAACCATATGCGATAAGGTAACGTCAGAAATATTGCTCATGATCCATCCTACTTTTCGACTTCACTCATCATTCATCATTATTGTATGAACAAATCTTCCACCTTTACGATTTTCGCTTTCTCCGCTGCGATCTTCAATGGATATTTCATAATCTCTTTGTCTTCATTATATATTTCTTCCGATTTAGGCGCGTCGTATTTGATGGGGGATTCAGCGTTGGAGACCAATTGTTTTTTTAATTCTTCGGCGTTGTTGGTGATGATGGCGATTTTTATATTTTTATATTGCAGATGCTTCTTGATGGCTTGGTTGACGTCCTTCAATGTAAGTTCGTCCATCATTTGGCGGAATTTTTCCAGATGGCTGCCGTTGAGGCAATAGAAGCGGTCGTCGATGGAGTAGCCTAGGCGCGAGTCCGTATCAGGCGCGTAATGCAGGGCGTATTTCTTCAGGAAGTTGCGCGTAAGTTCGAATTGCTCCTTGGTCAGACCATTGTCGACTAGCTTTTGCAGCTCGCGGATAGCGGCGCGCAGGACGAAATGCCTGGTTTCGTTGGGAACGGGGCGAATCCAGATTTCGAAAATTTGCTGGCGGCGCGCTACGTTGACCGGCGGCATTTGCACCTGGCCGCCGGAGGGGAAATTCTCGATATAACTGTAATCGCCGTAATTGAGGCCGCGGGCGGCGCGGATGACCTGGAAGAGGTGGGAACTGGAATTGCGGTGCTCTCCCATCCACGAATTGGCGAGCGCCAGGGCGTACCATTCTTTTGTGCCGCGCAGAATATCGATGGGAAAGCCGAGAGAAATGGCCGTCGCCTTAGCGTCTTTTTCGACGATGGTTACGTTCAAGCCGTCGATCGGTTCGAATTCCGGCTTTGCGACGGCTTTCGGTTCTCCTTGCGGCAGCGCTTGCAAATCTTTTTGTAAGCGCGTCAGAAATTCCGGCGTGAAGCCGCCGCCGAGGCCGATGACGCAGTGGTTCTTCGTATAATGCCGTGCGTAGAATTGCTTGACGTCGTCTAACGTAACGCTTTTAAGTCCGCTGATCGTCGTCATGCGGTAAGGCGTTTCCTTGAATATTTCATTGTATAAAACGGCTTTGCCCAGTTCTTCGTCGCTGGAATATTTCAATATGGTTTGCAGATAATTGAGCGCGCGGTCTTTGATGCGTGCGAAATCTTCTTCTTTAAAAGCGGGGCGCAGCAGGCCATCGAGGAAAAGGGGATAATACTCCTCCAGGTTGTCTTTGTGCACGCGGCCGCGATAAATCGTCATTTCCATAGATTGATCGGCGGAGTATGCCGCAGCCAGAGGATATAGCTTTTCCAGAATAGTCTCGTAACTGTTGTTCGTCGTCGATCCTTCGGAAAGCATATCCGCCGTGAGCCAGGCCAGACCTTCCTTGCCGGCGGGATCGTCTTGCGATCCGGTTTTGAACCAAAGCCGGATGGAGATAGTGGGATCGTCTTTGACCGGCAATAGAACCGGCGAGTTGTCATCTTTGCTTAACGCGTTCATATTCAACGTCATGATTAAAAAGATTCCCAAGCCGAAGCGAAAGGTTGCATTCATTTTTCTTCTCCCTTGACGAGGACGACGTTTCTTTTTTCCGGCGAAAAGTAATAGCGGGCGGCGTTTTGGATGTCCTGGGGCGTTATGGCGCCGTAAGCGGCGTATACCTCGTCCACTACGCCGATGCCCCCGGTGAGGGTGATGAAGCGGGGCATGAAGCCTGCGACGTTGTCGGACGTGTCGAGATTCATGAGGAAGGAATATTTTTTGCGCTTCTTCAAATCGTTGAGCCGCGTTTCGTCCACAAGCGCGTCTTGGGACTTTTTCAAGGCGTCGTAGATTTCATTCTTCACGAAGTCGATGTCTTTCTCCTCTTTAATCATTGTATAAATGCCTAAAAGAAACGGATCGCGTGTGAAAGCGAATTGGGCTTCGATCATCTGCACTTTCTGCTCGTTGAGAACCAGTTTCTTGTAAATATCGCTGGTTTCGCCGAAAGCCAGTTCCTCCAGCAGCGAGACGGCGATGACATTTTTGTTTTTCACGTCGAAAGCGTCGCCTTTGTAAGCGACGATCAGCAAAGGCAGCGTTTTTCCGGGATAGGAAACCTCAGCAATTCTCTCTTTGATTTGAGGCGGTTCAGGCTTGATCTGCGGCGCAACGTAGCCCGGCTTCCAGGAAGCGTAATATTTCTTGATGAGATCGAGGGTTTTATCTTTTCGAATGTCGCCTACTACCAGTATGACGATGTTTTCGGGGCGGTAGTAGCGTTTGAAAAAAGATTGGCTGTATTCATACATATTCGGCATATCTTTGATGTCTTTTTCGAAGCCGATGACGGTGTGTTTGTAAGTATGTACGTCGAAGGCCATATCCTGCAATTTTTCCAGGCCGACGAACCAGGGGCTGGTGCGTCCTTTCTGGAATTCGCCATAGACGGCCCCAGATTCCGTTTGGAAGGCTTTTTCATCGTAATGCAAATTTTGAAAGCGGTCCGCTTCCAATTCGACGACGCGCTCCAAGTCTTCGCTGGCAAAGTTAATGTGGTAGACGGTGAGGTCGTCGTCGGTATAGGCGTTGGCGTCGGCGCCGAGTCCGGTCATGATCTCGTCGTAGACGGGGCCGGGATATTTATCCGTGCCGCGAAACATCATGTGTTCGAAGAAATGGGCGAAGCCCGATTTGCCCGGCTCCCATTCGTCGCGGCTGCCAGTGCGCACGACGGAATAGTACGAAGCCAAACCGGGGCTTTCCATGGGGATGAGAATGACGGAGAGGCCGTTATCCAATTTGGTTGTGGAATACTCGTAAGGAAAGATTTTAGGCGTTTGGGCTAATGAGAATTGCGCCGCCAGCATCATGATTAATCCTGCGTAAATGGTTTTGGACATAGTGGTCTCCTATCATGATTCAATCGCCGATTCGTTAAAACAACAGTGGTGGGCTGCGCTCCGCTTTGAGCCCACCCTACGGATGCGATTATGGACCTAAGCCATATTAATTCGGGTGAGAAAATGATACAACGGCGTTGGGATTGGATGAGGTTGAACGATGAGGAGGGATATATCTCATGATAAGAATAATTGCGAAATGGTTGGCAACGGCGTTGGCGGTTTTTCTTGCTCAACCGATGTGGAGCGAAGAAGCGAGCAAGGACGTACAGTCTGAAAAAGAAATTCCCGCCGCCATCGCGCTGTTTTTCAATCCGCCGCCGGAATACGCCCATGATTTGGGGAATTATAAATCGCCGCTGAATTTTTACGATGGAACGCCGGTGAAAACGCGTGAGGATTGGCGGCGGCGGCGCGAGGAGATTTTAAACACATGGCATGGGATCATGGGCGCATGGCCGCCGTTGATCGAGAAGCCTAAGATTGAATATTTGGCCAAAGAACGGCGGGAGAATTTCGTGCAGCATAAAATTCGCTTGGAAGTCGCTCCCGGTCCGGCGATGTTCGATAGTTACTTATTGATTCCTGACGGCCAGGGGCCGTTTCCGGCGGCGCTGGTTCTTTTTTACGAAGCGGATACCGCCATAGGAAAGGGCAGGGAAGGGCGCGATTTCGCCTATCAATTGGCCAAGCGCGGCTTTGTGGCGCTTTCGACGGGAACGCCTGCTTCGTTCTATTATCCCAACGAGGAAAAAGCGGAGCTGCAACCGCTGTCGGCGATGGCCTATGCGGCGGCCAACGCTTATAACGCTCTCGCCAATCTGCCCGAAGTCGATCCTAAGCGCGTCGGCGTATTGGGCCATTCCTACGGCGGCAAATGGGCCATGTTCGCTTCCTGCTTCTACGAGAAATTCGCCTGCGCCGCTTGGTCGGACGGCGGAGTCGTCTTCGACGAAGCGCGGCCCAACGTGAATTATTGGGAACCGTGGTATCTGGGCTATGATGCGGGACATAAACGCAAGGCGGGTATTCCAACGAATGAGAATCCTCGGACGGGAGCCTATAAACGTATGGTGGAAGAAGGGCATGATCTCGTCGAATTGCACGCCCTGATGGCGCCGAGGCCGTTTCTGGTTTCGGGGGGATCGGAAGATCGTCCGGAGCGCTGGAAGGCGTTAAATCACGCCGTCGCCGTCAATGAATTTCTAGGCTATAAAAACCGAGTAGCCATGACCAACCGCGAAGGACATTCGCCAACGCCGGAATCGAACGAGCAGATGTATACATTCTTGGAATATTTTTTGAAAAATGAAAATTAAATCGTAGGATGGATCGCTCCGCTTGACCCATCAATTGTTATCCGTAAAAAAAACGATGGGTCGAAAAACGTGACCCATCATTCGCTGCTTAGACGATTACTGAAGGAAATACTCCTCGCAGCGCAAACCACTTCGCAGGCAACCTGAGTTTTTTTCAAAAAAATATTGATTATGAGGTTGACAAAGCGTAAATTTGATTATATTATATCGCACATATCGCACATATCGCACATATCGCACATATCGCACATAACATTATAATCAGAAGGGGACGATTATAATGGAATAAGTAGATTCAAAATTGTTGGTTCAATATTTTGTATGAAGGGGGTGATTGTTTTCAATAAGTTAAATAAACCTTCACAGTCTACCACTTATTAGGGAGATATCCTCCGCAGATGTCGCGATAGCGGCAGTTGTGGAGTGGTAAAATGAATTCAAGGTGACAATTAACAAGATAATATCCATTGATTAGGAGGATAATGATGGTAAAAAAAATTCCTTTAATTCTATTAACGATTATCGTTTTGGCGAGTTCGATAATCTTGAATACGGAATATTTATGGTCGGCTTGTTATGCCATTCGATCTTTTACCTATTGGGATTATACAGGCGCCGAAATATGTGGGACTTACCCAAATGGTACGCCTGATCAAAGTCATTATTGCGCTTCTTATGGCACCCAATTGGCTTGTTCAAAAATATTCGGAACTTCTATGGTAGGAGGGCGAGAAGGGGCGAAAGATGAAACAAGAGCAATTAATTTTGTGGTTTTTAGGGGTTGTACATATAGTGGAAATTACACTCAACCTTGCGCTGAACCGAGTACTCATTATGCTATATGCAATTCTGGAGAATATGCCTATAATGATTCGGGGACTCTCCATTATCCGGTGTTAGACGATACAAAACCTCATTGTTTAGTGCCCAATCAATAAAAAAAGAAGGAGGATATTATCATGAGAATCAATGATCGTTCGCGATTTATTACAAATAGGGTAATCGTTTGGGTTGCTTTTTTTCTAATCGGGGTAAATTCGATTTCATATCCCGCGGAACAGGATTCTATTTTGCAGGGTTTAAAAAACTACATGGAATCGTATAACCGATTCTCCATCTTGGCTCTTACCTATCAACATATTGTAGAAAAACCGACTCATTCAAAAGAAGAAGCCACTAAAATGGCTTACCAGAAGATTCGTTCCAGTACGAAACTGCTCTTTGGCAAGGAATATACGCCTGATTTGGAAGGATCGATTCAAGAGTATATAAAAACTATCGATTTTGACGGCATGGTGAAAGAAAACATGCTAGGATCAACAAGATTGCCAGAAACGATTCAAGTCATATTTAGCCATAATGATTTTGAACATATAGTAGTTAGTTCCGATGGTTCTTTGATGTACAATCAAAAGTACGATCATAATCAAAAGAAGCGGTTTGAATGCAATCCAACTGTATCCAAAAACAACCAATTCGTTGAAAAATCACTTATCAATAAAGATAATCCCAAAGCGGCTATTTGGTTTTTGTTTCGGTGGAGCGATATTATCAGTTCAGAAGGACTGATGACGACAGAACAGCTCAACGATAATACATTCCGTGTAACAAAACAGGAAAAAAATACTCAATATGTTCTTGAAGTGCAAAAAAAGGAGGATTGTTTTATACCTTTGAAATTTGTCGCGGATGTAAATGATTCCCACACCGAGACAACGTATTATAAGGATTATGCGAATCAAAAGGGGGTCTTAACACCTTCTTTCATTGTTATTGATATTGTCCCAAAAGAGAATGCTACTGATCTTATGGGATTCCTTGGGACGACGCGGCTAATTTATAAATTAGAATAGACGAAATTTTTCCTCTTGCCATTTCATGGGATATAGCGTGGAAGCGAAGGTTTTCCACGCTATTTTTATTATTTTAACTCCTCGGGAGAGGGAGCGTATAAAATGAAAAAAGATAATCTGGTTTTAGAATATTTCCTTGTGTTTATGGTTTCTTTTTTAATCTATGCTTCTTTCATTTTTTATTATAACTATTATTTCGACAGTATATCTTATTTCCATTCGGAATATACGAAATTGTTATCGGAAGGGAAACATGAACCTTTTATCTGGCTGCCGTACTCCATCTTCAAAGATCGATTTATCGATCATCATTTCTTATGGCATTACTTGCTGTGCGCTTTCTATTGCTTATTCGGCGATTATGGATTTAAAATTGGAATTTCTTTTTTTAACGCCTTATTTTGCGTAATTTGGTATGTTGCGTGTAGAGATTTTTCCAAGACTCGCAACCATCATTTTATGTTTCTTTTACTCATTTTTGGCGGCCCCGTTGCGTTTAATCGTTTCATCATGATGCGAGTCATCAGCTCTTCATTGGTCTTTTTATTGCTGGGAATATATTTATTTGTGAATAGAAAATACTATGCCGCGTTTTTCATTTCATTTTTTTATTCTCTCCTATTTTCTGGTTCCATTCTTTTGTCAGCGTTAATTTTGCTTTACGCCGTTTTGGAGTTGATATTTTCGAGGAGAAATTATTTCCATAAAATTTTTTGTTTTATTATTATACCCTATGCGGCGGCGAAATTTTTTTATCCTTCCTGCCTGAATATACTATACTTTGATTCAAATTATTTTCTGATCAGCATTACTGGGAATCCTACATTGAACGATAATTGTGAATATTTTCCATTATCTTTCTCCGCCATAGCGTTATCTTCTCCCATCGGATTTTTAGGATTCATACTTTCCATTTATTATATTGTCTTCTGCTACAAGGAAAAAAATGTCATACTATTGTTCTTATCTATTACTACGATATTGTTTTTCTTCCTGACAAGGAAACATTGTCGTTCTATCGAATATTTTCATCCATTTTCCGTTCTTGCATTTTCGGTTATCTATAAGTATAAGAACTTATTCCGGTTTAAGGCGCTGAACTATTGCGTGTTTTATATATTTATTTTTTCCGTAGTCGGTACAATAAAATTTAACTATTATAGTTACCAAAAATATTATAACTATACCCATAATTTAATCGAATTTTCCGATGGTCTCGGCGAGATCGTTCAACCTAATAGTATAATGTTCAATACGGTATGGTCCGATTTCGATTTGCTGTTTTATAAAAATAAAAATGTACGGTATGTTTGCGGTTTGGATACAAAATATCTTTATCTTTTTTCCGATTATCTATATAAAGTCTATCAAAATCCCCGCGAAAGTACTTTTTACAAGAAAGAAGGGATGGACTTATCCGATGTATTGCGGCATGAATTCAACGCCGATTATTTGATGTTAAGAAGAAATACGGAACCTTACTTCATTTATACTTCATTAATACTAGAAGATGAACACTTACAGGTTATATATAATAAAAATGATATTATATTATATAAAATACCGAAGATTTAGATCTTATCGAGAAGGACGGGTGGCTACGGGAAGGTTTTTTCCGCCCTTGAACAAGCCCTTCGCTTGCAACATGAGTTATTATGTTATTGCAGGCTCGGCGGCGGAATAGCCTCGCCCCGTCGCTGAGCTATCTGTTCCGGATGGGAATAGCTGCCGAAGAAAGCAGCGTTGCCGTCGAGCCAGAGATAGAGGCGGCGGCGTTCGCTATCTTCGAGATGGATTTTTCCCGCGTGATTTTCATCCTCCAATATTCCAATCAACGGACTGACGATGGAAGGCGTGCGTCCTGGATAAGTCGCGATCTCGTCGATGGTTTTGTCTCCCCATTCGAACCATCGGACGTAAGGGCGCAGGCTTTCGTAGGAGGCGGAAAACTCGCCGGAAGCCGCGCCGATGAGGCTGGCGGGTTTTTCTTTGGCGCCGTCGTGGCAACTTACGCAATGCGCATCGAGGATCGGCTGCACGAGGCGGGGAAAACTCCAGGGATGGGAGCCATCGGGGCCGGGTTCGATACGGGACGGTTCTCGCCGCATGGCGAGCGGCTTTTTCACAACCGCCGCCGATCCCACAGGCTCATGGCAACCAATGCAGCCCCGGCGTTCGCCCGGCTGCAGGTAGGCGATGCTGCGCATAGACTGGACGGCGCGCCCTTCGGCGTCTACGGCTTGGAAGAGCAGCGGCTTGCGGGCGGGGGCGCGGAAATAGGCGGAGCCGTCGGCTTCTACCGGGACGGTTCCAAGCAACATGCGGGCGGATTCGGCGTTGGCGTAGCCTAGGCGCGGTTTGTTGGCGACGTGGGTTTTGCTTTTGGGTAATACTTGGAAAACGCGCAAGGCGCGGATGGGGCGGTCGGCGGGCAGGGGAAAATGGCTGCGGCTAACATCCGTAAGTATAAATTCGCCTTCTTCGCCCAACTCCTCATCCAACATACTCGGAATCATGGGTGGCGTAGGACGTTTGCGCAAAGGGATGGGATACATGCAAGATATTCCATGCTCGCGGTAGAGCAATTCCAAACCGCCGAAACGATCCATGAGATATAATCCCGTTTCCGTATCATCTTTAACTTTCGATCCCATACCCGGCAACGAATCGAAACTGAACGAAACGAAAAAATAATTTTCCGATAAAGGCCAGGGACTGTGGAAATAACTCTTGGGCCATCCCTCCCCTTCGGGAAAACAAACCTCCGGCGTAAGAAATTCAAGGGAGCGAAAATCGTCCTCGCCCGTCTGCGCATCCAAAGCAGCGCGGGAGGGATCGAGAATGACCAGCGAGCCGCCGATGTCGGCGTGATGCGCTCCGGCTACGAAGATGATGCGGTTGGAGCCGGGGATGGCGCGGGGCTGGTAGCAGGCGTTGATGCGCTGCGTATAGTTGCCAAAGAGCGACATTGGAGCGCTGCCGTCGGGATTGCTGGCCCATAGTCCATGATAATTGGCGGCGGAGCGGTCCACGTAATCCCAACGAGTGTAGACGATGCGGCCGTCATTGAGGACGCTGGGATGCCATTCGTTGGTTTCGTGATAGGAGAGCGTGCGAATGCCGCTTCCGTCGGCGTTCATGCGGTGAAGCGTGTAGGCGGGGAGCGGCTCCCAAGGATTATGGCAGCGGCCAAACCCGCCGCGCCGCGTAGACATAAACGCGATTCCGCCGTCCGGCAATGGGCAGGGATCGAAATCGTCTTCGATGCCGTTCGTCAGTGGACGCAGCTGAGAACCGTCCGCGTTCATGGCGTATATGTGGAAGGATCGCCGATCCGGCGAATAGAAGTCCGGTTTTTGGGCAGCGCGTTCGGCGAAGGCGAAGTAGATGGTTTGGGCATCGTAGGAAAGAGTCAGCGTTGTGTAGTTGCCTTTGGGCAGGCGTTCTGCGATTAAATCGCGTATGGCGAAAGAGCGGCCTGGCTGTTCCAGGACATAGGCTCCACCGCCCGCTATGTTTTCATAATCGTAAAAATATCCCAAATATTCATGCAGCATCTGGCAGATGAAGCGGCGGCGTTTGAGAAAAACTAACGAATCGCCAGCGATGAGGGGATTCTTCAACGCCGCGCCGCGAGCCAGCCAGCGAATTTGAAAATAGAGCGTTAAACGATCCGCTGGACTGAGATCATCGGCTTTGGCGGTTTGTTCGCGCAAAGGGGCTAACGCGGCTTGTTCCGACGCAATTTCCGGCGGATTGGTCATGGAAGAGAGGTCTTCCAGCAGCCGTTCGCTGCGTTGCAACGCCTGCCGGATTGCGGCGAATTCATCCGGCGAACGTCCCAGCCGCTGCTCTTGCCGCACCCAGTCGGCTTCGACGGCGGAACGATAGGCACCGTCATCAAGAGCCATTGATGCCATCGGCGTCAACAAGGCGGCGATCAACAAACAAATTCCAATCCAACTCCTAGCGCCGTATTGATTCATGGAATCCTCTCCACTGCGTCATACTCTTTTTATCAAGCTGTGTTGATGTGTAGGGTTGGCTCAAAGCGAAGCGTAGCCCACCACTTTCCTAACCAAGATAACCGATAGTGCATGGATTCGTCAATTCGAATCTCTTGGAGAAGTAAAGGAATTGTAGGGGAGAAAAGGGAGGATGCGCGGCGGCATCCTCCCGTATTGAATTGCATTACGATTAGGCGGCGTTTCAATTCAGAATAGCGTCGAGATCGGCGTCCGCCGTTCCAATAGGTATAATGTTGAATTTTTCCACTAGAACATTCAAAACCGTTGGAGAGACAAAGGCGGGAAGTTTGGGACCAAGGTGGATGTTTTTAATGCCGAGGTAAAGCAGCGTCAATAGAACGCAAACGGCTTTCTGTTCGTACCAGGAGATGATGAGCGAGAGCGGCAGGTCGTTGACGCCGACGCCAAAAGCTTCTGACAAGGCCAGCGCAACCTTGATGGCGGAATAGGAGTCGTTGCATTGCCCCATATCTAAGCGGCGCGGAATGCCGCCGATGTCGCCCATATCCACATCAAGTACGCGGAACTTGCCGCAGCCCAAAGTCAGCACGACGCAGTCCTGCGGGGCTTTTTCGGCCATTTCCGTATAATAGTTGCGTCCAGTTTCGGCGCCGTCGCAGCCGCCGATGAGGAAGAAATGCTTGATGGCGCCGTTTTTGACCGCTTCGATCACCTTATCCGCTACGCCGAGAACGGCGTTATGGCCGAAGCCGACGAGGTTGGTTCTTTCCGGAGCATCTTCGGCGAAGCCATCGGCGGCCAGCGCCGCGGCGATGAGGGGAGAGAAATCGTGGTTTTGGATATGCGGCACGCCGGGCCATCCCACCAGGCCGGTAGTGAAGAGGCGGTTTTTATAGGATGCCTTCGGTTCTTGCAGGCAATTCGTGGTCAAGAGGATGGCGCCGGGAAAAGCGTCGAATTCCCGCCGCTGCTTCATCCACGCTCCGCCGAAATGGCCCGCGAGATGCTGGTATTTCTTAAGACCAGGATAGCCGTGGGCGGGCAGCATTTCGCCGTGGGTATAAACATTGATGCCCTTGCCTTCCGTTTGTTGGAGCAGAATCTCCAAATCTTTGAGGTCGTGGCCGGAGACGAGAATCGCTTTGCCTTGAAGCGGCTCCATGCGCACGGGCGTAGGAACGGGATGGCCGTAAGCGCCGGTATTAGCGGCGTCCAGCAGTTCCAGCACGCGGAAATTGACCTCGCCGCATTTCAGAACCATGCCGAGCAAGGCGTCCACAGTAGGCGCATCAATTGTAAGAAAATCCATCGCCTCGTGCAGAAAAGCGTAAACGGAGTCGTCTTCCTGGCCAAGGATATAGGCATGATCGGCGTAAGCGGCCATGCCCTTCAAGCCGTAGGTGAGCAGCTCTTGCAATCCGGCGATGTCTTGGCCGAAATTCTCGAATCGCTTAATGATAGAGATCAAGACGCCTTGCTTGACGAGTTCATCCAGGCTGCCGCCGGGAATCCACGCCGCCGGGCCATTAAGAATTTCCGGCGTATGTCTGGCCTGGCCGCAGGCCTCTTCATAACGCCGCTTCGCCCTGTTGCGCAGGGCGGCGGCTTCGATAATTTTCTCCTGAATCCGCGGTAGATTGAAATTGACATTAGTGACCGTAACGAACATTGCTTCGATGGCGAATACGTCGATGTCATGATCCTTGACGCCCAATCGCCGCAGCCGATGCGCATACATGGAGATTCCCTTGACGGCATAAAGCAGCAGGTCTTGCAACGCCGCCGTTTCCGGCGTCTTGCCGCATACGCCGATTTCCGTACAGCCGGTTCCGTGAGCCGTTTGTTCGCATTGATAACAAAACATATTTAGTTTCTCCTCGTTGTTGATGGTTTGTCGCCTTACTCTTTGCTTTTCTCCGCTATGGTCCGTTACGAAAGCCGCCATCCTCTTTTTCTGAATTCCCGCACTTCCGCCAGCGAGAACGATTGGAATTTGGCTACGATCTTGGGGCGGATCGCCGCCCAAAAATCGTGAATGGGACAAGGGCGCTCGTCCGAGCATTGGGGCAAACCCAGCAGGCATTTTTTCCACCACTCGTCGCCATCGACGGCGTTGGAGACGTCGAGGATGGAGATTTCTATGGCGGGACGCGCGAGCGTCAGGCCGCCTTTGTAGCCCCGCTTGGAGACGATCAATCCCGCCCGCGCCAAGCCGTACAGGATTTTGGAGAGATAAGGCCGGGCGATGCCGGTCTCGTTGGCGATGGTTTTTTCCAGCACCCATTCCTCGTCTGGATCGTTCAGGCAGCTCAAAGCGAGAATGGCGTAACCGGCGGTTTGCGAAAGCGAAAGCATGGCGAATTTACCTCGTGAAGAGAATCATAGCCATTGTTAACCTGTAGGTCAAGTATTTTGTTGACCTACAGGTAATTTTTATAGAAAATTAATAAATGCGGATTTTTTTCTTATCTATTATGGGAGCAAAAGACGGAACATGTTCGAATCGAGCGAAGGAAAAGGTATGGCTGCTCCACTCCTTAATTAAATTTTAACAGAAAAAAAATGGATTTCTACTTGACAAAACAAAATTTCATTTATATTATATCGCACATATCGCACATATCGCACATATCGCACATATCGCACATATCGCACATATCGCACATATCGCACATATCCTAATGGTTGAAAGGGGGGATTGCTATGGGCTGCGGTTAAATTTCTATAATATAGTTTGACCTCCATCACTACGATCATTTTCTTCCTTAATGGCGTTAAAATGGCAAGGAGTTATATATATGTATAAATTCATAAAATACACGTTTTTAATACTACTTATGGCGTCTTTTCAGCCCGTATCCAACGTAATAGCGGATGAAGAAGCGCTTCAAGCATCGGATATCCATGAGCGATTGGATTTAAAAACGAATTCGCTGCTCGATAAAATGTTGAATAGCCAATCGGATCATTCCGATCGATCTACTATTCCCTATAAAATCTCGCCGAATGCGATAGAAAAATTCAAAAAAATTCACGGCAAGGTGAAAACGTATTTAAACCAACTGCAAGTGAATAATGAAATCCCCGTCATTAAGAAGGGTAGCAAGTTGGAAAAAGATATGGGAAAGATTTACGAATATCTCTTGCGTTCGACGGTCTTGACTTTCGATGGAGGAAACGTCCGTGAAGAAATCGCCAATTTGGACGATAAAAACGGCGATTTGGTGGAATACATAGCGCTCGACTTAGCGATGGAATTGCAATTGGGCGCCGAAATCGAGAAAATCAATCCCAATCCGGAACAGAAAAAAGAAATTCTACTACAAGTCGCTCAGCTAAAAGATAAGACGATCAAGTTCGTCAAAAGTAAATTCCCCGACGCTTCAGATGACGATATCCAAAAAGCCATTCATATTCATTTTCTAAAATATGAATTGAGTCCCGATTCGGTATGTCAAATGTACGCCAAACGTCCGTTGAGTCAAAAGGATTTCGACCAATTGATTCAGTCGCTTGATAACGGTAGTCTGCTGATAAGCATAGATGATTCGAAATATTCTGAATCCTTGGGTAAGATGAGGGAATTCTTTAAAATCAATGATTTTGTATCTCTAATTGATCAAATCATCGGTAAATCTTATAACGAATTAATTCCCAAGGAATTTACTTTGCCGAAGAAATCGGAAAGATTATCTGAATTGCAAAATTGGATTAGTGAAATTGGAAAGGTGGAATAAAACATGAAGAAAATTTCAATTATTGGATGCATAGTTTTCTTTTCATCTATCAGCTTTTGCAGAGCGGAAGTTGGATACATGGAAAGAACCTATTATAGCGGGCCAATGAATGATATTGTGATTCAACAATCGGGTTGGTTATATGATGGAGCTGCTTACTATATTGTGTGTCTTGATATATACGTAGCGTATGCTGCAGATATTCGTGTTTATTGCGAATATTTTTTTCAGAATGGTTTAACAATAAGAGATATTCCACCGATTGCAGCCACAATAAATGGTCAAAATTGGATAGAAAATTATTATTGGCGCGGAGATCCATGCGATTTTAATTGGGTATGGAGAATTTCCTCCGATCATGAGGTTTTAGCCAGAGCCAATAGTGCGACGTTTGTAAGTGATTATGCCTATGCTAGAGTAAAAGTTGATGGATCAGTTATTGTACCAAATAACAGGCAAGATTTAAGTATGCAAGTGTCATATGCAGAAGTTAATAATGGAAGTGCCGGATTACTTTTAACCTGGCCCCCTGGAATTGTTTATAATCCAACTCCTGGAACCCAGGTGCAGAACTCTGGAATAATTGGCGTTAAACAGGCAACATCTGTTACTAGCGTGGTTAATAATTCTGGTCCTTATCAGCGATCAGGCTTAATTAATTATGCGGAAGCGGTCGTTGATTTAAATTATAAAACAGGCTTATTAACTACTTTTCCAAAAGGCATTGCGGTTATAAATATATACTTTCATGCATACTAAAAATGTACTCTTTTTATAGAGTACTTTTAATAATTTCCCCCTTTTCAAATAAGAAGAGGGGTTTTTTTTGCGTTAACGAAAACCCATCGAAATAAATTCGCTCTCTATATTATTACCGTTCTCCTTAGAAATTTCATATAGATTGCGTTAAAATTAAAAGAATGTCTCGATTACGATCCAGGAGAACGCCATGCTAAAAGGTTATACGTTACCTCGCACTCCAAAAGGAACCTCCAGTCTCGTCCCCAATCCGCCCTGGCATTATGTGGGCAATTGCCTCGCCGTCGAGTATGAAGCCAAGCCGGAGGCCGTCGAATCGTTTCTGCCAGCTGGGCTGCGCTTTTCTTCTCCCCAATGCGCCGTCTACTTCGTTGAATGGCAATACGCCAGCGAAGGGGGAGAGGAATTTCTCGATCCCATCCGCAGCCAATATCATGAGACGATATTTCTGATATCCGCCGAATACGAAGGCGCCGCCTGCGCTTTTTGTCCCTTTATCTGGGTCGATCAGGACGTATCGATGGTGCGGGGTTACGCGCAAGGCTGGCCGAAGCAGATCGGTTCGATCTGGATGACGCGCTCCTACGATTTACCCTCTCCGGCCAATTCCATCGTTGGGCCGGGCGGAAAATTCGGCGCCACGCTGACCGTAAAAGACCGCCGCCTGGCGGAAGCAGTGATTACGCTGCGCGAGCAAACCGAAAGCCTTCCCACGCCCACCTTCGCCAAAACCGTCAACACGCGCCATTTTCCCGAACTCGTCGCCGGGAAGCGCGATCAACCCGCCGTCTACGAACTGGTGCAACTTAAATCGCGTGATGTCCGCCTCTCTCCAATTTGGAAGGGCGAGGCCTTCTTGAACGTTTTCGATCATCCCTATTTGGAAGTCTTCGAACTGCGGCCAGTCAATGTTATCGCCGGTTATAGGTTCTCTTGCGCTTTGACGGTGGATGATTTAGTTTGGCTATGCGATCTGCGTAATCGGTGAAAAGGAGAGTAGAAGAGCCATCCTGGCTCTTATTTTCTCCTCTCAAGAGGCTGGAAGCCTCTTCTACTTTTTTAGGGGGAATATCATGACGAATCCGAATCAACCTTCCGCTTGCCGTTGTTCTCGCAGAAATTTTATCGTCACGTCGAGCGCCGCCGTTTTGGGAACGGCTTCCGCGAGAGGCGCTGTGTGGGCGTCCGAAAATAAGAGCGGCATCGCTCCCGCCGGTCCGGCGTCGAAATATCAAATGAAAATCAAAGCCGCTTTCGTTCGCCGGAAAGAAGACTACGGCATTCTATGGCCTGGCGCAATTTACGACGGCGAGGCGGCGCGAAAGAATTATTCGAGACAGATACATGAAGCCGCCGAAAAGATAGGCGCCCAACTCGACCTGCGCCCACAGCCAATTTATTCCGAAGCGGATGCGGACGAGTGGATCGCCCAGGCGGAATCGCAAAAACCTGACGGTTTATTTCTAGTATTGCTGGACCGGCAGCAGCACGCTTGGCCCACGGCGGCCAAGGCGGTCGAATGCTCCATCCCGACAGTAATTTATTCTCCCGTAGGAACCTCGTTTACTACCAATACAATTCCCCTCGCCAACAAAACCGGCGCCGTGATTTTTTCCTCCGACGATTTTCGCCAAGCGGAATATGGGATGAAGATGATCCATGCGGGCGCGAGACTGCGGGAAACCCGCTGCATCGTCATTAAGGGAGATGAGCGGCGCGACGAGGAAGTTCCTCATTTCGGAACCAAACTGCGTTACATTCCCGCCAATGATTTTTTTGAAGAATACGGCAAGATTCCCTTGTCGGATGAAGTAAAAACCATTGCGGCGGAATATAAGAACAACGCAACAAAGATTACGGGAGCCTCGGAAGAGGATTTATTCAACGGCGTCAAGAGTTTCGTCGCCGCGCGCAATATTCTCGAACGCGAGGAAGGCGACGCCATCACCATGGATTGCCTCGGCGCGTTGGGCAAGACGAAAGTCAGCCTGCCTTGCATTTCCTGGTCGCGTATGCTCGACCATGGCGTACCCGCCGCCTGCGAAGCCGACATCGGCGCTGCCGTTACTCACGCCCTGGTGCAGTATCTTTTCGACCGCCCCGGTTTTCAGCAGGATCCCGTCGCCGAGACGGCGCGCGAGTGCATCATTGGCGCCCATTGCACTTGTCCCACGCGCCTCAATGGCTTTTCCCAACCGCCGGAACCGTTTTCCCTATCGCACCATCATGGCGATCGCGACGCCGTGCCTTTGCCGCAATGGAAAATCGGCCAACGGATTACGGTGGCGGACGTTATTCTGCGCTCCACGGACGCCGTCCCGCAAATGATTGTTTCCTGCGGCGAGGTAGTGGAAAACGTCTCCGTCCCCCCAGCAGGCGGCTGCGTGGTTTCCGTCATGGTCAAATTGGACGGCGTGACGGACGTTTTAAACTATCCCGGCTTTCACCAAATATTCTTTTACGGCGATTACAAAAAAGAATTGAAAGCCTATTGCCAACTTTACGGCATTGAACCGATGGTAGTTTAAGGTCAAAAAATTTCGTAACGTTTTAGCCTCCACAAAAAAAGTTTAGAAATAAATTACACCGAGCGTTACTTCGGGGGCGGTTTCGAAGTTTTTATAGGGTATGAACCAAAACCGAGAAACCGCCCAGAGAATCCTCCAGGAAATCCTGGAGGGCCGCCGGGAATTATCCGAAGAGGCGATTCGCGCCCTCGTTCAGGAAGACCCCGAAGCGGCGGTTTTTCTCATTTTAGAGGCCATTCATCGTCTCTTGAAAGAGTTGGCGGCCCAGGAAGCCAAGAAAGCCGCCGCGCCCTCCGGAATGGTTCCGCCTTATGAAAAACCCGCCAAGAAAGGGAGAAAAAAAAAGCGGGGTCGGAAGCCCGGCCACCCGGGAGCCTGCCGCAAGAAGCCTCATGAAATCACGCATCGC
>JBFMBP010000083.1 GCA_040755155.1 Candidatus Omnitrophota bacterium
GGAAGAAATCATGGTTCGAGTTGCAAAAAACATTACATTCATTCTATTGATATTGGAGTCCATTATGCCCGCCGCTCATAGCCAATCTAACGATATTTTATTCGAAAATCCGCTGGACGGCGTCCAAAAAGCGGAATGGATAGACAATCCTACGACTTTCGTGGATCACCCGAAGTTCGGCAAAGCCTTTCATCTCCAATCGGCGAAATCAGAGTATCCTACGACGAGTTGTTGGATTGGGGATGAGTCCTGGGGACCCTATCGCGTCGAATTCGAATGTTTATGCGAAGGCGAAGGCGGCGGATTTATTGGATTGGATTTTTTCGTCAGCAACGACGGCGAGCATGGATGCAACTTCGAATTTTATATTCCCAAATCAGGCGATCAAATCGCCTTCGAACATACGGGACGTTGGGGAAAAAACGCCGTATGGAAACTATGGCCGTTCTCCCCTCCGCAAAAAATATTCGCCAAAGAAAAATGGATTCCGCTGCGCCTGGACGCGGGAGAAACAATCGCGAATCTCTATGCCAACGGCGATCCTAATCCCGCTTATACGATTTACGATCTGCCCTTTTCTAAAGGCGGCGTCCGCTTTTGGGAATATTACGGAAGCGCCTACTTCCGCAATTTGCGCGTAACGAAACTGGCGCCTGGCGATGTCAAGCCGATTTTGGACGATGTATGGGAGAAATCCAGCCGGCAAATTGTTATAAAGGAATGGCAAATCACTCCCAAACAAACGCCGGAATTCGGAACCGATAAAATACCCGATGAGTTGAAAACCATCGCATGGAAGCCCCTATCCTCCGACCGGCGGGGGATCGTCAACCTGACGGCGCAATTTCCCAGCGATATGGAGAAAGGCGTCGTCTTCGCAAAAACCTCGATTCAATCCAAAGAAAAAGCTGTTAAGAAAGCCTTGACCTCCTACACCGACCGCCTGACGGTTTGGATCAACGGCGAAAAAGCTTTCCAAGGTCCGCCGCGCGGATTTTACGATCCCGGACGCAGTTTTGAAGACGGCTTTGGCCGCATCTTGCCCGATCAGTTCGAATTCGAGATCAAACTTAAACCAGGCGAGAACGAAATCCTGCTGCGCTCCGAATTGACGGAGCCGCGCTGGGGCTGGGGCTATTGGATGCGGGTGGAATGAGCGCAGAAATAATGTTTTCTTTAACACCGATTTCCACAGAGCTCTGCCAACCATAAATCCATAAGGCAGAGCGACTATAATCCTATAAAAATCAAGGTATTATATCATGCACTTTCTTTCGCATGTAGCGAAATTCTGACGCTTAAAATATAGTATTTGAAAAACTGAAATCCGACATCGCGGTCCCCTGGCTCGATAATAAGCTGCTAAGGATCGTTTGGACTCCCTAACTCTTGTCGCTTAAAAATGCTGTGGAAATCGGTGTTGGACAATCCGATTTCAAAATTTTTCAGTTAGCAAAGTCAACGGCAAGAGCTGGGTTAGCGTCTAAATTTGCGGCGATAAAAGATATCTACCGGAACGTATGATCCCGGCGGGCTTTGCGGCCTTCTTTAAGGCTGGAGCGCAATTGGTGCATGGCTTTTTGGCGGGTGGTGTGATGGAGATGGGCGTATTCCTCGGCGAGCACGATCATGGCTTCTTGGAATACGGCGGTTTCCGATTTATCCAGTTCGACGATTTTGCTGCGGTAAAAAAGCGTCTTGAGCAGTTGCGCCGCCGTATCGGGATTGCGATGCTTGATTTCATCTTTGGCGGCGTAGACTTCGATTGCGTATCGGTCGCTGGTTTCGTCTTCGTTTTCCGGAATCAGAATCGGCTCGCTGAGAAAGGCGAGAACCTTATTCATGCCTTCCTCATCGAGCAGCGGGCGCAGGCCGCCCCCGTGGGCGTGAGCGAAGGGAACCATAACGTTCACGTCGCCCGATTGCAGGACGTAGAATTGTTGTTCTTTGCCTTCTACCTGCATTTTGCGGATTGCTTTGATCTTGCAGATGCCCAGCCCGGGTTTTACGACATGATCGCCGATGGAAAATGACATAGTATTTTATCCTAAAAACGGCAGTTGTTATGTGCTTTCATAAATTTAACTTGATGTACGCTATTGTACTCATTTCAATGAAAAGTCTTGTGGAACGTGTTTCGTAAGCCGTTGAATTTCATTTACTAACCACTTGTCGCTTGACGCTGATTGTTGTTTTTTATAATTATGGATTTACGGCGAATGGGGATGGATTACGCTGTTTCCACCTGGTCTTCAAAAACCAAAAGCGGATCCGAACCTTCGGTAACGACTTCTTTGGTGATGATGCACTTGCTCACTCCCGACATGGAGGGAATTTCGTACATGGCGTCCATCATGCACTTTTCCAAAATCGCGCGCAAGCCGCGCGCACCCGTCTTGCGCTCCTGAGCTTTCTGCGATATTTCCATCAGCGCTTCTTCGGTGAATTCCAATTGAACGCCTTCCAATTCGAAAAGTTTCTGGAATTGTTTGCAAATGGCGTTCTTAGGCTTGGTAAGGATATCTTTCAGCGCGGAAAGATCCAAATCGCTTAAAGCGGTGATGCAGGCGAAGCGTCCGACGAATTCGGGAATCATGCCGAATTTCAGCAAATCTTCCGGCTCCACGCGGCGAAGAAGATTGTCTTCCGTAATGGCGACGGGTCCTTCTTCCGACGAACCGAATCCAATGACGCGCCGGCCGATGCGGCGTTCGATGATTTTATCCAAGCCAACGAAAGCGCCGCCGCAGATAAAGAGGATGTCGGTGGTGTTGACCTGAATAAATTCCTGGTGGGGATGCTTGCGTCCGCCTTGGGGGGGGACGTTGCATACGGTGCCTTCGATAATTTTCAACAACGCCTGTTGCACGCCCTCGCCGGATACGTCGCGGGTGATGGATACGTTTTGGGTGGTGCGGGCGATTTTATCGATTTCGTCGATGTAGATAATGCCCTTTTCCGCTTTCTCCACATGATAGCCGGTAACCATGAGGAGTTTGAGGATGATATTTTCCACATCCTCGCCGACATACCCCGCTTCCGTCAGCGTAGTGGCGTCGACGATGGTGAAAGGAACGTTCAATATCTTCGCCAGAGTTTGGGCGATATAGGTTTTACCCGTACCCGTGGGGCCGAGCATCAGGATATTGCTTTTTTGCAGTTCGATGTCGTTGGTGACGGCTTCGTGATAGCGGATGCGTTTGAAATGATTATGTACGGCCACGGAAACGGCTTTTTTCGTATATTCCTGGCCTATAACGTAGGCGTCGAGGGCATCCTTGATTTCCTTGGGCTTGAGAAATTCTCTTAGTTCGACTTCGATCTCTTCTTCCAGAACGCTGTTGCATAGGAGAACGCACTCGTTGCAGATATAGGCGGGCTGAGAGGTGTGTTTCTGTGGCGGTCCAGCGATAAGTTTCTTTACTTCATCCTGGCTTTTGCCGCAGAAGGAGCAGTACAACGGTTTGTTCTTGCTCGAATAATCCATAAGAACCTCTTAGGCTATACGCTTCAGCTTTCGTTGCATCCACTCCGCCCGAAGGAAAGCGGATCGCCGGTCAAACGTTCGAAATTCTCTCCCCAAAAAATAGGGCAATAAAAATATTATATAGTAAAAAGCCTTAAGGCGCAAAACCGCATCTCAAGGCTTTCATTACAGTCATTTTATTCGGATTTGTCGGCTTTGGAATCCTTTTTTTCGGAATCCTTCTTATCTTCTTTCGTCAAAGGAACGAAAATGCTGTCGATGATTCCGTATTCTTTGGATTCTTCCGGGGATAAAAAGTAATCCCGATCCGTATCTTTTTCGATTCTGGCGATATCCTGGCCTGTGTGGAAGGAAACGATTTTATTGAGCCGCTGTTTGATGTGCATTATTTCCCGGGCGCGGATTTCGATGTCGGAGGCTTGGCCTTGAAAGCCGCCGGCGGGCTGGTGGATCATGATGCGCGAATTGGGAAGCGCATGGCGCTTGCCTTTCGCGCCCGCCGCCAATAGCACGGCGGCCATGCTGGCGGCCAAACCCATACAGGTCGTCGCCACGTCGGGACGCACGTATTGCATAGTATCGTAAATCGCTAGGCCGGCGGATACGGAGCCGCCGGGGCTGTTGATGTAAATTTGAATATCCTTCTCCGGGTCTTCCGCTTGCAAAAACAGCAATTGGGCGATGACCAGGTTGGCCATGTGATCTTCAATTGGGCTTCCGATGAATATGATGCGATCTTTCAGCAGCCGGGAGTAAATATCGTAGGCGCGTTCGCCTCGGTTCGTCTGCTCCACGACCATAGGAATGAGTACCACCGGTTATTCCTCCGCTTTCGCTTCGCCGTTCGTTTCCTCCGCCGTTTCGCTTTCTGTAGATTCGAAACTTCCCGATTCGGTATCTCCCGATTCGGATAGATGTTTGAGATATTCGAGCGTTTTCTCTTCCAAAGCCAAGCGGCGGTAGTAGGACTCCAAGCCGCGCGATTCGATCCGTTCTTTGTAGGCGTAAGGATCGGTATGGGAAGAGCGGGCCAGACGCGCGATATAAACGTCGTAGTCCTTATCGTCGATTTCGATGGATTCCTTCTTGGCGATTTTTTCGAGAATGATGGAGATGCGGACTTCTTCTTCCGCCGCTTTTTCGTTGCGGGCGAGAAGCCCCTTGTCTTCCTTAGCTGCGATTTCGAGAGAACTGCCTATGCGGCGATATTCCATATCCTGAACGGCGTTGATGTAGTTGTATTGGCCGCGCACCAAACTGGGAGGAACGTCGAAGACGTTGCGTTCCAGCAGTTCGCGCCGGAGGGATTCCATGATGTTTTCCTGTTTGCGGTTTTCCAGATTTTGCTTCAGATCGGCGGCGATGCGCTCTTTCAGCTCGGCCAGAGTGCCGAAAGCGCCCATATCCTTGGCGAATTCATCATCCAGTTCCGGCATTTTCTTTTCGCGGATTTGTTTTACCTTCACAAGGAACTTCGCTTCCTTGCCCCGTTTGTCTTCCGTGGGATAGTCGTCGGGGAGGGTAAGAGAGAATCCTTTTTCATCGTTGACGTTTAAGCCGATCAGGGCGTCTTCAAAGCCGGGAATATAACGCTTGGATCCGAGTTCGATGGTAATGTCGCTGTGCGTAGCTTCCAAAAAAGGATTTTCGTCGATCGTTGCGGAACAGGATATATTGAGAAAATCATTTTCCGCCGCCGGACGGTCGTCAATGGAAGCGTACATCGCGTTTTTTTCCCGAAGTTGATTCAAGGCTTTCGCAATGTCTTCTTCGGAAACCTCGGATGGAGGAGGCGTTGGCCGGATCGTTTTATAGTCGCCGACATCCACGTTGGGACGGTATTCGAACTTGGCTTCGAAGACGATGGGATCGTCCTTGGTTTCATGGTCGAAATCGCCTAAATCCGGCTGAGTAACGGGATCGAGTTGCAATTCTTCCGCCGCTTTTTTGACGGCGTTCTCGATCGCTTTCGTCATCGCTTCTTTGTCCAAATGCTTTCCATACCTCATTTTCACGATATGGCGCGGCGCTTTCCCCTTGCGAAAACCGGGAACGGCGGCGTTATCGATGAATTCTTTATACACTTCATCGAGTTCGCCGGTTACTTCTTCGCGGGGCAATTCGATCTTAAGGGTTTTGGCGCATGTACCGCTGTCTTGCTGTTCGAGGATCTTCAAGGCCGGATTTCAACTCCTTCGATAAGGTTCTAAAAAAACAAACGAGGCGATGATCTTAGAGCGCGAACGATCAAGACCATCGCTGAATTGTATTTTAAAAAAAGCATTTTAACGATTTATTAATAATAACCTATCTTTTCGATGCCGCAAAGTCAAGAACGATATTTGCTTAAAAGCTCGATTTTCGATGGATTCAAGGCGATGAGCCGGTATTAATCCTCAAAATAATCAACGCTGTAGGATGGTTTCTTCAAATAGTTCGATCAACGTCTCCGATCCCCGGTCCCAAGTAAAAAGTTCCAGGGCGCGGCGGCGGGCTTTCTCTCCGTCGCGTTTCCGCCGCGATGGATCGAGGGCGTATTGCAGAATGCCGTCGGCCAGTGACGACAAGTCTCCTGGCTTGACAACGGCGCCGCATCCTTCCGTCATCCAGGCGGCGTCGCCTACGCGGCTGGCGACGATGGGCTTGCCGCAGGCGAGATATTCCGCAATCTTGAGGGGGCTTTTGCAGCGGGAGGCTTCGTCGTCGTCGAAGCAGGCGACGCAAATATCGGCGGCGGTGATGACGCCGGGAACACGGCTCGCTTCCACATAACCCGTAATCTTAATCGCGTGCGCGGCGGGAGAAGCGGCGGCGAGGCGGCGCAGTTCCGGCAATTGTTCGCCGCCTCCGGCAAAGAGAAATTGAACGTCCGGCGCATGAGCCAATACCAGCGGGGCCGCTTCCACCAAACGGCGAGCATGGGCGGCGCCTTCCAATTGGCCAAGATAGAGTACAACTAGTTTATCTGGCGATAATTCCAACGCTTTCCGCTCTGCATCGCCGTCCAAGTCGGGCCGAAATCGTTGAACATCCGCTCCTACGGGCAAATGGCGCATGAGCCGGGGATCGAATCCCGCCTGCAGGGCTTTTTGCTTCAAGGCTTCGCTGGAATACGTCAGCGTCGATGCGAATCGAGGGAGCAACCGTTCGTATGACGCGAGTTGAAAGCGCGAAAAGAAGCGTTTCTCAACGATGCGGGCGAGAGCGGTTTCGTTGTCGTCCCAGTCGTAATGCAACGGTTTTTTCAAGCGCTGCGCCGCCCACAGCAACGGAAGAGTGGAGGCGGGAAAGCATTTTTGCAAATACAGAATATCGCAATCCAACCCTAATTGGCATAGCAATCGATAATTATGTAAAAAATGCTTTTGCCGCGGAAGCAACTCGTAAACGAGAGGATCGTCCGGCTGGCGCGTACGCAAATGACCGTGTTCGGGTTTATCCTTGCGGGGCATATGGCAGAGGATCGCGTTATGCCCTCGGCGTTGCAATCCCCGCGCTAGTTCCAGAATGCGGATAGTCCAAGGATCGTACCAGAGGTCGTGGGGGTGAAGCATCAGGATTTTCACTCGCCGCCCTCCGCCATCGCTTCCTCCGAGGCGGCGATGAGGATTTTCGATCCGATCCTCAAGCCTGTTTTCGCTTCCGCATCGCCCTCGCGCACAGCGATTTCCAACCGGTCGAAGCCGTCGATCGCCGCCAGCAACTCGCCCTTTTCTTTCATACCATAGGCCGCGGATAATCCTTGGATTTTGTCCTTTCCCAAAACAATCGCGATCTTTTCCGATGAGACGCCGTTATTCTGAATCCATTGCCTAAGAGTTTTCTTGTCCAGGTTAGTGACAAGATTGCCGAAACGGTCGATATAGACGACGGCGCATTCGATAAGGCGGGGTTGGACGACGGGCGAAGGCAGAGACAGCCGGACCGGATCGCGTATCTCTTCCCCCATCGCTTCGGGACGAACGCCGCGCGCCAGATGGGCGGCGAGGGGCGCGAAAATGTCCCGTCCGTGGAAAGTGCCGCTGACGGCGTCGAGCCAATAGCGGCTATCCGTGGCGGAAAAAATCCGCATGGATTCGGGTTGATCGAAGAGCGGCGTAAGCAGGCCGTTGTCGGGAGCGACGAAAAGATGGCCCGCCGTCTCCGCGATCAACGCCCGGCGGCCGGTTCCGACGCCGGGATCCGTCACGCAGAGATGCACCGTTCCCGCCGGGAAATAGCCGTAAGACCAATGATTGAGAAACGCCGCCGCCGCGATGGAGAAAGCGGGCAGCCGATGACTGATATCGACAAAACAGGCGTGGGGAGCGATTTGCAGCATCACGCCCTTCATCACGCCGATAAATCCGTCTTGTTCCCCAAAATCGGTCAATAAAGTTATGATGGAGCGAGGCTCTTTCATGGCTTGTTTCATGCGTTGGGAAAAATCATCCACGGCAATAGCCACCCTATATCAAGCAGGCATTTATAAAGAGGATTTTTTTCTTTTTCCGATTTCATAGTTTCGTTCCAACCTATGCGGGAGACAAGACTCTTGCGCGCTTTGCAATCTTCCCATTGATGAGGAATATAAAATGCCGTCTTTTTTGATATAATCAAAGCCGCCGTAGACTTAGAATCTGTAAACTTATCGAATGAGACGTATACGTTCTATTACACGGCTTATAAATGTGAATTTCGATGAGGCTCGTTCCGGCAGCATCATACCGCGTTTAATCCGATCCTTTCGCCGGGCTAAATCTCCCGAGAGAATGCTATTTGCGGGCCATCGAGGAATCGGCAAAACCAGCGAGCTCCTGCGCATCAAGAGAGAACTTGAAAATCCTACTGATTCGGATCTTCCGTTTGTGACAATATATATTGACGCCACGCGCAATTTAGATTCAAACGATCTTGAGTTCCCTGATTTATTAGTCCTTTTAGCCGCAGAAACTCAACGCCAGTTTAAAGAAGCCAACATTCCAGGCGTTTCGCCAGCCGCCGCGCATCGGAATCCGTGCAACATGCCAGCGCCAAATCCAGCTAGAACCACCAAGCGGTTGCCAATCGTAGATTTCGGCAAAGCCGCCTCCACTTTGGGTTCCACCAGCTTCTTGCATCGCGGGCAGTAATCCCGGTGCAGGAGATGCTCCGTAACTTCCGGTCGAATGTCGGCGGGAATGTCCTCGACGATCCGCGAACGAACACTGTTCTCGCCGTTGCATTGTTGGAGCGGTCCGCCGCAATCAGGACAATGAACCAGCCGATGCTCTTCCCGGCGGCCGATCTTCTCCGGCATGGAACGGCGCGCCCCCGCATGGCCTTTTTGCCCTCCCGCTTTCTTCTTCCGTTTCTTCTGGCCGGTTTGCGCGGATGCTTTCTGGTAGGGAGGAATCATGCCCGAGGGCGTGGAGGGACTGGTTTCCTTCCCATGCCGAGCGATTTCCAGCAGAAGATAGGCGAGGGCTTCCTTGC